>CAYYOK010000019.1:0-39804 GCA_964473205.1 uncultured bacterium
GCGCGGCTGCACGTCAGGCGGCGCCGGCGTCGCTGGAACTAGCTGGAACCGACCGAACCGACCAGAGCCACGACAGAGAAGTGCCCGGCCGGGCTACTGGCGCTCGCGCGCCGCACCCGGCCGGGCGTGGGGTAGTTACCCCTTGAGGTCTAAAGGATCAGTAACGACCGCCGGCAGCCGGCGCGGTGACTACCACGTTGGCGGCCTGGAGGCCCTTCTTGCCCTGTTCGACGTCGAAAGTGACTTCGTCGCCTTCGTTGAGGTTACGGAAGCCGGAGCCCTGGATTGCAGTGAAATGAACGAAGACGTCGGGTTGCCCGCCGCCCTGTTCGATGAAGCCGAAGCCCTTTTCGCCGCTGAACCACTTGACCTTGCCTGTTGCCATGTACCTTTTCCCTACTTGCCCGGCTCGCGCCGAGCACACTTTGATTTCGGGCCCTGCGGCCCAAGTTCTGAAACCTCCATGAGGTTGTCCCGGAACGAGGCTGAGTGTAAGCGTTGGCTCCGCGCATTGCAAGCGCAGTTGACCTCACCGCTCCTTCACCTTGGCGCTGCCGGTCGCGCGCCGTCACCGCGCGCCGTTAGGGGTACACTGCCAGGGTCGTGAGCGATCACCGCAACCAGAGCACTGAGGCGGATGCGAGCCGGATGGCCAAGCTGGCGGCGGAGGCCAAGCCTTTCGTCGACTACAGCTCCCAGCTCAGGCTGAGCAAGAGCAAGGCGGCGCGCGTCGCGTTGCGCGTGTCCGGCCTGTTCTTCCTGGGTCTGGGGATCCTCGGCTACATCCTGCCGGGACTGCCTGGCACCGTGTTCATCCTGATCGCGGCGTACCTGTTCGCGCGCTCGAGCCCGCGGTTCTACAACCGCATCATGAACCACCCGGTGTTCGGCACCTGGGTCCGCGACTTCCAGGCCGGCAAGGGCGTCCCGCTGTGGTTGAAGTTCTACGCGCCCAGCATGATCGCGCTCTTCTCCACCGGCAGCATCGTCTACTTCATCAGGACTGGCCCGCTCTGGTGGGCGGCCGGATTGGTCGCCGCGGTGGCGATCTACGGCATCTGGTACATCTTGCGGCTGCCGACCCGGCGCCCGCCCGAGCGTTGAGCCTCTAGACCAGCGCAGCGTCCAGCGTGATCTCCAGCGCCGCCAGCGCCTTGGAGACCGGGCAGCCCGCCTTGGCGGCCTCGGCTTCGGTGGCGAACGCCTCGGCGCTCATGCCTGGCACCTTGGCGCGCACGACGAGGTGGCTCTTGGTGATCGCCACGCCAGAGTCGCCGCGGCTCATCGTGACCTGCGCCTCGGCGTCGATGCTCTCGGCGGCGAAGCCGGCAGCCACGATGCGGCCCGACAGCGCCATCGCGAAGCAGCCGGCGTGGGCGGCCGCGATCAGCTCTTCCGGGTTGGTGCCGGTCTCCTTGCCGGCGCCCTTCTCGAAGCGCGAGACGAAGCTGAACGGGCCTTCGTAGGTCCCGCTCGGCAGGCGCATCGTGCCCTTGCCCTCTTTGAGAGTGCCTTCCCAGCGTGCGTTGGCGGTGCTTACCGGCATGTTGATCTCCCTTGTACGGCGTCTCGCGCCGTGAGCGTTCTTGGCGTCGCTCGGGCGCGACGTGGTCGTTGCCGACGCTCATGTTAGCCGGGCGCGGGGGTGCTCCGGGTGTCTGTTCGAGCGCCCCTACCCTAGGCATTTGCCTAGGCACGGAGTCGTGGCTCGGGGTTGCGGGGGGAGTGCCTGATCAAGAACCCCTGCCCTAGGCGAAAGCCAAGGTCGAGTTGGCAACTGCCTACCCTAGGGGTAAGCGGAGAGACACTCCAATCCACGGCCACGACATGGCCGTTTCCGACGCTCATGTTAGCTTTGCCAGATGCCCGAAGCTAACCGCTCAAGCGACGCTGCCCCGAGGCTCATGATCATCGTCGGAAGCACCCGTCCCGGCCGGGTCGGCCCGGCCGTGGGCGAGTGGCTGGCCGCGCTCGCGCGCCAGCACGGCCTCTTCGATGTCGACCTGGTCGACCTCAAGGAGCTCGCCCTGCCGATGATGGACGAGCCGAACCACCCGCGCCTCAAGCATTACCAGCACGACCACACCAAGGCGTGGAGCGCTCGCGTCGACGCGGCCGACGCCTTCGTGTTCGTGACGCCCGAGTACAACGGCACGTTCGGCGCGCCGCTGAAGAACGCCGTCGACTACCTCAGCTCGGAGTGGGTGCGCAAGCCTTTGGGCATCGTCAGCTACGGGGGCATCTCGGCCGGCTCGCGCGCCGCGACCGGCCTCAGGCAGGTCGCTTCGGTGCTAGGCATGGTCACCTGCCTCGTCAACGTCTCGATCGCGATGGTCAGGGAGCACGTGCGCGAGGACGGCGTGTTCGCGCCGCCCGAGGCCACCGGAACGGCGGCCTCGGGCATGCTGAGCGAGCTGGTGGATCTCGACACCGCTCTCAGGCCGCTGCGGCCGAAGCCGCAGGCCTGACCCGGCGGACGGCGGGCGGGCCGGAGCCCTCGGTCGGCCGCACCGCGCGCGAGGCCGGCCTCAGTCCGGGTCGAGCTCCTCGTAGCCCTGCAGGTAGCCGCGCGCCTGGCGCAGGAACATGCGCGCGTAGATCCCGCTGAGGCCGAGGAGCTCGTCGTGCGTGCCGTTCTCGATGACCTCGCCCGCCTGCAGCACGACGATGCGCTCGGCCATGCGCACCGTGCTGAAGCGGTGCGAGACGATCACGGTGATCCGCCCCTGCGCCTGGGCCCTGAGCGACTCGATGACCTCGAACTCGGCGTCGGCGTCGAGCGCCGAGGTCGGCTCGTCGAAGATCAGCACCGAGCCGCCGCGGAAGTAGAGCCGGGCGAGGGCGATGCGCTGCCACTGTCCTCCCGAGAGCTGCCGTCCGCCTTCGAACCAGCGGCCCAGCATGTTCTCGTAGCCCTGCGGCAGCTCCTCGATGAACTCGGTGGCGCCGGCGCGCCGGGCGGCCTTGGACACGGCTTCGTCGTCGGCCGCCGCCTCGATGCGACCGATGGCGATGTTCTCGCGCACCGTCATCTGGTACTGGCCGAAGTCCTGGAACACCGTGCTCATCTCACGCCTGAGGCTCGAGGGGCTGAAGCGCCTCGCGTCGATGCCGTTGACGAGCACCACCCCGCGCGTCGGGCGGTAGAGGCCCGTCATCAGCTTGACGATCGTCGACTTGCCGGCGCCGTTCTCGCCGACCAGAGCCATCGTCTGCCCGCGCTCGACCCTGAACGAGACGCCGTGCAGGACGTCGCGCTCGGTCAGCGGGTAGCGGAAGTAGACGTCCTGGAACTCGATCGAGTCGATCGGGCCCACCCACTCGTCGCCGCTGTCGTGGTCGGTGGTGGGCAGCTCGAGGAACTCGAAGAGGTTGCGCATGTACATCAGGTTCATGTACACGCCGGTGACGCCCGAGAGCAGGTTGGAGAACTGGCTCTGAAGCTGGTTGATGCCTTGCAGGAACAGGCCGAAGTCACCGACCGTCAGCGCCCCGGCCGCCGCTCTCCTGAGGACCATCACCGTGGCCAGGCCGACCATGCCGGTCGAGAGCAGCGACGCGCCCAGCCCCCAGCCGCTGCGCCTGGAGATCAGCGAGACGAGCTGCCGCCTGAAGCCGAGGTAGTAGTTCTGCCACTGCTCCATCAGATAGTCGCCGAAGCCGAAGAGCCTGATCTCCTTGACCATCTGGTCGTTGGTCATCAGGTTGCCGAGGTAGTTCTGGCGGCGCGCGTCGGCCGCCTGGCGGCGGATCATCCGGTAGCCCTCGGTGCCGAAGCGCGACTGCACGATCACGGCCGGCACCGAGGCGAGCAGCACCAGCGGCACGATGGCGGCGCCCAACTGCACCATCAGCGCGCTGACCGAGCCGAGCGTGACCAGGGACTGGCCCAGCGAGATCATCTGCGTGAACACGCCGAGCGGGCGGCTGCCGACCTCGCGGTAGGCGTTCTGCAGCATGTCGTAGCTCTTGGAGTCCTCGAACTGCGCCAGGTCGAGGCTGTTCGCCTTGGCGAGGATGCGGCGGCTGATGCGGTTCTGCAGGCCGTCGCCTAAGAGCTCGCGCGTGGCGCCCTGCACGGTGCCGCTGACGTTGCCCAGCGCGATGATGCCGATCTGGAGCGCGAGCAGGCCGATCATGCGCCGCAGCGCCTGCTCCGGCGAGCCGAGCGAGCCGGCGATGGCTTCGGCCACCGTGTCTAGCAGCAGCTTCGCGATCCACATGCTGAGCGCGGGCGTGACCGCCTGCGCCAGGCTCAACGCGACGATCAGCAGGGTGCGGTAGCGGCTCGTCTCCCAGACCAGAGCCAGCGTCGAGCGCAGGTCCGCTAGGTGAACGCGCCAGCCGATGGCTGCTGGCACCGGCGTCTGTTGTCTCGGTCCGCGCTGCACGACGGCGTAGCTTAACCCCAGCGGCTCAGGAAGCGCTCACCCGCTACATGAGAGCCTCACAGGATGCCCTGCTAGGTTGCTGCGTATACGGACCTACACCGGCGCGCACGTCGCGCTGACCAGGTTTCGACGGAGGTGGCCAGATGGCTACGAACACCGAGACACGCAGAGCCGACAACGATGTCAGCAAGGAGCTCGCCAAGCTGCAAGCCGAGCTGGCCGACATGCGCGACCAGCTCACAGCGGTGGCGAAGGCGGGAAGCAGCACCGTCAAGGAGAGCGCGGCAGGGGCGCTCGATGCCGCCAAGGGCATGACCTCGGCCGCGCGCGACAAGCTCGTGGAAGAGGCCGAGGCGCTCCTCGCCAAGCTTCGCGAGGGAGCCGCCGGCACGGTCGAGACGATCAAGGAGACGGGGAAGAAAGCCATCGGCAGCGTCGAGCACACCATCGAGGAGCGGCCCGTCACCTCGGTGCTGACCGCGCTGGGCGTGGGCTTCGCCATCGGCTGGCTCGTCACGAAGAGCAAGTGAGCCATGCTGCGCAGCGTGGTGGACGTAGGCATCGCGTTCGTCGACCTGCTGGCGGCGCAGGCTCGCGACCTGACCGACAACGTCGAGCGCGCCGGTTCGCGGATCGCGGTGCTGGTCGGGTTCGCGGTGCTGGGCGCGGTCATGTTCCTCGGCGGCGCCGGCCTGATGGTCTGGGCGCTGTACCTGGTTCTCGACCAGAGCCTGACCCGACCTCAGGCGGCGCTGCTGACCGGCTTGATCGTGTGGCTGGCCGTGGCGCTGCTCGGCTGGGCCGTGCTCAGCGGCACCAGACGGCGGGCGGCGCGGTCATGAGCGGCGTACCGAGCACGTCGATGGGGCACGGCGAGTGTCGGCCCGCGTAGAGCTGGCCAAGGCGCGGCTGCGCGCGGCGGCCGACCGGGCCGAGCCCGCCGAGCTGCTGCGCGCGGCGGCCTCGCGCTCGCCTTACGGTTCGGTGCTCGCGGCGGCCGCGCTGGGCTTCCTGAGCCAGCGCTCTCCCAGCCTCGGGCGCGGCACCGCCCTGCTCGTCGCAGCGCTGCTTCAGCCCTCGCGGTACAGGCGGCTCGGCAGGTAGAACTCGAGGTACAGCACCTTGATGAAGGCGCAGATCGGCACGGCGAGGATGCCGCCGATCAGCCCGAACGCCGAGAACCCCGCCACGACGGCGATGATCACCGTCACCGGATGCAGGTCGGTGCTGCGGCCGAGGATCAGCGGGGTCAGCACGTGGTTGTCGACCTGGTTGACGATCACGAACAGGCCGATCACCAGCAGCACCGGCACCCAGCCCTCGGTGATCACCAGCAGCACGGCCGGGACGGCGGGCACCACGCTGCCGAGGAACGGCACGAGGTTCATCAGCGCTGCGAACAGGCCGATCGCAGCCGCGCCCGTGACGCCCAGCAGCGTCAGACCGAGCCATACCAGCACGCCGACGCAGAGCGCCACGAGCAGCTGGCCGCGGATGAACGCGCCCATGACCGCGTCGAGGCGGCCGGCCAACGAGCTCACCGGCTGCTGGTAAGGCCGCGGGATCAGCGTCAGGAGCACCTTGGAGAAGCCGCGGTAGTCGTAGAGCACGTAGGCGGTCACGACCAGGATCAAGAAGAGCTGCAGCGCGCCCGCCAGCGTGCCGCTGACGAGGCCGAGCAGGTCGCCGCCGAGCGAAGCGACCTGGGGGATCGCGTTCTGCAGAGCTCCGGCCAGCCCAGAGCCGAGCGAGGCGAGCGGCTCTTCCAGTACCCCGCCTATCTGTGGTGGCAGCAGGGTCATCAGGTTGGCCGGGAGGCTCTCGAGGAACTCGACGACCGATTCGGCCAGCGCCGGCCCCTCCTCGTCGGCGCTCACCATGCCGTTGAGCAGGCCACCGAGCAGGCGAGCGGCGAACACCAGCCCGACGGCCAGCGCGCTGTAGACGAGAGCCACGCCGAAGCCGCGGCGCGCGCCCAGGCGCTCGAGGCCGCCGACGAGCGGGTTGACGACGTAGGCCAGCGCCATCGCCGTCGCGAACACGACGACCGCCGGCCGCATCGCGCGCAGCACCAGGTACGCCGCCACGATCAGCAGCACCCCGACCAGCACCCGTACATAAGGGTTGGACCAGACGGTGCGGACGGCTCCGATCATCTGAGGCCCGACTCAGCCAGAGCGCCGCTTGGGGATCGACAACGTGCGCCACTCCGGGCCCTTGATGTGCTTCGCCAACTGCACGATCTGGCCGACGTGGTGCGCGCTGTGCGCCAGGCTCCGCGTCAGGGCGCGGTGGACCGTGTGCGACTGGGCGCGGATGAAGACCTCGCGCTCCAGGTCGGCGTCGCTCAGCGCGCCGATCGAGTCGAAGGCGACGGCCCAACCCCGCTCCCAGATCGCCCTCAGCTCCGCGGCGCCGTCCTTCTCGGCCTCGAACTCGCCGTCTCTGTCGCGCCACTCCTTGTCGCCGTCGGTGGTGAGGAAGTCCGTCCAGCGCGAGATGAGGTTGCCGCCGACGTGCTTGAGGATCGCGGCGAGAGAGTTCGACTCGGAGTCGAGGGAGAAGTGCAGGTCGGCGTCGTCGAGCTGGGCGAGTGCCCTGTCGGCGATACCCTTCTGGTTGCGGAACTCGGCGAGGATCTCGCCGACGATGCCGGTGCCGCTGCCTTCGATGCGCGTGGCGCTGATGTCCATGGTGCATGGTACTGCTTGCTTCTTACAGTCACGTGTGGCTCCCAGTCGGGAGCGACGTAACCGCCGAGCGAGAGGGCTAGGCAAGCGCAGCACAAGTGCTAGGCAGCCGCGTGCTCACGTCCAGGACTGCAGCTCGATGACGTTGCCCTCCGGATCGGTCACGTAACACCAGGTCACCCGCGCGCCGCCCGCCCGCTCGAGGGTCACGATCTGCCCCACCGCCCGGCCACCCTCGGCCAGCACCATCCGTCTCGCCTCCTCCACCGAATCGACCTCGAAGGCGACGTGTCCGTAGCCGGGCCGATTGACGGCCGTGGGCGGCGCCTCCAGCGCGGGCGTGTAGGCGTAGATCTCCAGCGTTGGCCCGCGCTCCCCGTGGCCAGGCAGGCGCAGATGCACGCCGGCCATGGCGGCGCCGAGCACACCGGTTCCGGCCTCCAGGGCAGGGCCGGCGTCGTCGCGCTCGGGCGGGACGAAGACGCAGCCGAAGAGCCGGGTGTAGAAGTCGGCCAGGGTCCGCCAGTCGCGGGCGACGAGGTTTGTGTGGACGTAGCGGGCGCCTTGGATCATGGCCCATCGTCTCATGCCCGCACCTCGTCGACATGCCGTCAACGACCGAGCAGCTAGACTCACGTGCGATGACCGCCGCAAGCGAAGTGACACGGACGACGCCTGACGGGCGGCTGCCGATCGGCTCGAGCTGGGGTCCGCTGCATCTCTCCGTCACCGACCTCGAACGCGCACGGCTCTTCTGGACCCGCTACGTCGGCCTGGAGGCGACGGAGGAGCCAGGCCCCGACTCGCCAGACGGCGCCATCGGCGTCGGGGCCGGCGACCAGACCCTGATCGTGCTGCATCCCGGCGCCACGGCACCGGTCGCGCGCCGCCGCACGGGCCTTTACCACGTCGCGCTGCACGTGGTGAACCGTCGCGAGCTGGCGCGCGTGGTGGCGCGCCTGTTCTCGCTGCGCTACGAGAACTCGCCCACCGACCACACCATGAGCGAGACCACCTACCTGTGGGACCCGGACGGGCACGGCATCGAGATCACCCTGGAGACGCCGGAGCGCGGCGAGTTCGTCAAGCTACCCGACGGGAGCTTCGGCGCCCGCCGCACCGACGGAACCATCACCAGCGGCCGCGATCCCGTCGATCTCGACTCGCTGTTCGGGGAGCTGGACGAGGGCGAGGACCTGCTGCAGCCCCTGGCGCCAGGCACGCGGGTGGGTCACGTGCACCTGCACGTCGCCGACCTGGACGCCTCCCGCGCGTTCTACCGCGACGTCATCGGCTTCGAGCTCGTCAACCACGAGGTGCTGGTGCAGATGGCCGACTTCGCGTTCCCCGGCGTCTCGTTCAAGCACTCGCTGGCGGTCAACACCTGGTCGGGTGCGGGAGCGCCTCCTCCCCCACCTGGCACTGCCAGCCTTCGGTCGTTCACGCTGCTGGTGCCGACGGGCGAGGACGTTCTCGCTGTGGCCGACCGCTTGCGCAGCGCGGGACACGCGTTCGAGGAGGCTGCCGGGGAGCTGAGGCTCGCCGACCCTTCGGGGAACCTGTTGAGCGTTCAGCCCGCAGCTTCGTAGGCCGAGCGCAGGTAGCCGAGCAGCTCCTCGTCGATCTGCTCCGCCGACTCGACGTAGACGCGGTGGGTGCACATGCCGCCGGATGGCATCACCTCGCGGCGCTCGGTACCTGGAGCCCCGCGGTCGTTGAGCCCGACCTCCAGCCGCCCGCGCGAGCCGGGTCCGACCATCGCGAACTGCTTCTTACGCCTCAGGCTGATGTACGCCTTCTTCGGAGCGATCTCGAACTCGCCCAGGCCGTCGATCTGCTCCATCACCCTCTCGTGCAGCGCCCTGAGCGGCGCCTTGGAGCCGGTGTAGATGGCGTCCAGCGGATCGGCCGACTTCGGTTCGCCCTTCGAGTCCTCCTCCTTGAGCCAGTGCGCCAAGGTGTTGGCGTACCCGTGGCCCAGCCCCAGCTCGTCCTTGAGCCTGGCGACGAGCTGCCCGTGCTTCAACTCGCCCCAGCTCCTCATCAGCGTGAACAGCTCGGCGATGGACTTGCCCGTCTGCGCCTCGATGTTGGTCCTGAAGGTCGCGGTCTGGTCGGCCACGTCAACCTCCCTCGACGACCGCGCGGATCGCGTCCTCGAAGCGCTTGAGGTCGCCGTGGAACCTGATGCCCTTCTCCTGCTCGTCGGTGATGGGGCCAACGATCACGCGCGAGGACCTGAGACGGCAGCCGCCGCCTGAGGCCTCGATGGTGATGAGAGCGTCCATGATGCTACCGGCGTGCAGCCGGCTGCGGACGCCGAAGCGGCTGGGCGGGTCCCAATCGGTGACCTGCCCGTAGAGGTGGCCGGCGCCGTCGCCCCAGTCCTCGTACTCGAGGCCGCCGACGCGCGGCTCGATCACGACGCGCTTGACCTTATCGCCGCCGTAGGTGTGCGGGAACCACTTGAGGATCTCGTCGGGGTCGGTCATCGCCTTGAAGACCCTCTCCGGCGATGCCGCGAAGTCCATCTCGCTCTCGATCCTCAGGATCCTGACCGACTCGCTGCTGTCTGGTTGCATCGACCTCTCCTCTTCGACGTGGCGCTTGAGGGCTGTGAGCTCCTGCGCGGCAGCGTCGGCGTAACGGTTGACCCAGCGCTCGTAGAAGGTCCTGAGCGCGGCGGCGTTGACGTGGTTGAAGCGCTGGCGGCCGCGGCGCTCGACGATCACGATGCCAGCGTCGGTGAGCACCTCCAGGTGCTGCATCACCGCGAAGCGCGACAGCGTCGGCAGCTCATCGACCAGCTCGCTCGTGGTGCGCGGCCCGTCTTTCAGCAGGTCGAGGATGCGCCGCCTCCAACTGCTGGCTAGAGCCCGCCAGAACGCGTCGGCGTCGAGAGGAGCGCCCTGCCCGCGCTGAGCCAACTGGAACATGTGATGTTTATATCACATATCAGCGCGGCGGCGGCGTCAGCCCGAGGCCGGGCTGAGACTTATCAGATGTCGTAGCTTGGCGGCGTGCACGCGGTCTCGACGATCGCCGAGGACCTGCGCCGTCTGGGAGTCGCCGTCGGCGACACCGTGATGGTGCACGCCTCGCTGCGACGCATGGGCCCGGTCGCCGGCGGTGCCAGCGGCGTCATCGCGGCGCTCGACGCGGCCGTCGGCGTGAGCGGCACGTTGCTGATGGTCGTCGGAGCCGAGGACGACCACGCCTGGGTCAACGAACGCCCCGAGGAGGAGCGCGAGGCGCTTCTCTTCGGCGCAGAGCCCTTCGATCACCTCAGCACCCCCGCGTCGGCGGACATCGGGGTCTTGGCCGAGGAGTTCCGGCGCGCGCCGGGCACGCTGGTCAACGATCACCCGGAGGCGCGGTTCGCAGCGCGCGGCCGGCTCGCAGCCGAGCTGCTGGCCGGCACGCCTTGGAACGACTACCACGGCGCGGGCTCACCTCTCGAGCGCCTGATGCGAGCCGGCGGCAGAGTTCTGCGCCTTGGCGCCGACCTCAACACCGTCACGCTGCTGCACTACGCCGAGTTCCTGGTCGACCTACCCGCCAAGAAGCGCGACAGGCGCCACCGCAAGGTGCGCGCCGAAAACGGCGGCACCAGGATCGTGGTCATCGATACCCTCGACGACACCTACGGGATCGTCGATTACCCGCACGGCGACTACTTCGACGACCTGATGGCGGACTACCTGAGCACGGGCACAGCGGCGGTCGGGACGGTTGGCAACGCGCGTTCCGAGCTCATCGAGGCCGAGGAGCTGGTGCGCTTCGGCGTGCAGTGGATGGAGCGGCGGCTAGGTGGTCCAGCCTGAGAGCTGCCGCGCGGTCAGCCGGGAGCCCCTGGTCACGAAGCCCGCGCCATCCGTTCGGGGAACAGGGCGGCTAGCAAGAGCGTCAGCGCTAGCCCGGCGACAGCGACCCTGAGCCATACCGCGATCCCGGGCAGGACCGAGTCCACGAACGAGTAGTCCTGCGCGACGTCCCAGACCACGGCGGCAGCCAGGAGGATCGCAGCCGCGGCCAGCGCGAAGGACGACCAGCCGCGGCCGCCTGCCAGCGGCAAGAGCCTGCGCCTGCCGGAGCTCAGCCCCGCCGCGAGGCGCCAGGCCAGCCACAGCGACGCGACCGCCAGGAGGCCGATGAGGATCCGAGCGGCCAGCGGCGCGCGCGCCACGACCGCGAACCCGACAGGCGCGAAGCCGTTCCACACCGACCAGTCGGCCAGCACGCTCGCGACCAGCGGCCAGCTGCGCTGGCTGTTCGAGACGATCACGATCCCGTCGCCGGTGGCCGGCACCAGGTGGAAGTCGGTCATCCAACCGTGCCCCTGACCGCCGTGCCAGACGGCGCGCTAACCGTTCGAGAGCGTCTCGACGAAGTGGCCGAGGCCGTACGAGGGCGAGACGACGCGGAACAGACCGGTGATGTCGGCGACTGGCGAGTGCAGCTGCTCGATGGCGGCAGGGCTCAGGACGGCGCCGCCGCTAGCGCCAGCCCCACCGGCGCCGACGAACCGCGCCAGGTCCTCCACGGTCGCGACCAACCCGCCTGAGCCCTTCTCCGGGTAGACGTAGGCGGGCACGCTGCGGCCACCCAGGTCGTAGCCCAGAGCGATGCGAGTCGCGTACTCCTCGCGCCACTCGAACCCCGACTCGGTCATCCCGAGCGGGACGAGGACCTCGCGCCGCAGGTACTCGGCGAACGGCTCGCCCGCGACCTCCTCGACGAGCAGCTCCAGAAGGTTGAAGCCGGTGTTCGAATAGGCGAACGCAGACCCGGGCTCTGCGAACAGCCCGAACTCCGCGGCGAGGCTCTCGGCTAGGGGCGGGACGTCGCTGCCAGGCGGGTACTCCCGCGCTAGGGTCCCCATGGTCAGGCCCGCCGTGTGCGACAGGAGCTGCCGCACGGTCAGCGCCTCGACTCCGAGGCTGTTCGCGCGGACCTGCAACCGCAGGACGTGGTCGAAGACGCTGTCGTCGAGGCCGATGCGGCCGTCCTCGACGAGCTTCATCACGCCCCAGGCCGTCACCGACTTGGAGATCGACTCCGCCCTCACCACGGTGTCCAAGGTGAGCGGACGCCCGGCCTCCACGTCGGCGAGGCCGTAGGCAGCGGACCAGACCGGCTCGCCGCCCTGCACCAAGGCGACGGACACGCCTGGAACGTCGTAAGTGGCCATGAGGCGCCGGATGCGCGACTCCAGGTGGGAGGTGAGCTCCGCCAGCGGAGCTCCGGCAGGCGGCGACGCTGCCGCCGCCGAGACGAGCATGGCGGCGGCGAAGCAGGCCGCCACCACAGCCCTTCTGCGGCCAGTGCCAGCCTTCATCATCCAATGGTGCATCCGCGGCTCGGGAGCCGCCAGGGACATGCAGCCTCGCCGCAGCCGCATGTCGCGCCGCCGACACGCTCGCCGTACACCCCCAGGGGTATACTCCTAGCCCATGGCATCAGTTGAGATAACCGCCGAGAACTTCGACGCGACGATCAGCGGCAACGACATCGTGTTCCTCGACTTCTGGGCCGCGTGGTGCGGACCGTGCCGCATGTTCGCGCCGGTCTTCGAGCAGGCTGCCGACAGCCACACCGACATCGTGTTCGGCAAGGTCGACACCGAGGTGCAGCAGGACCTCGCGGGCGCGTTCCAGATCCGCTCGATCCCGACCCTGATGGTGTTCCGCGAGAAGGTGCTGATCTACTCCCAGCCGGGCGCCATGAGCGGGCCGCAGTTCGAGCAGCTCATCCAAGCCGTCAGGGACGTGGACATGAAGGACGTTCACGCCCAGGTCGCCGCTCAGGCCAAGGAGGCCGAGGCCAAGCAAGGGGCCAACGCTTGACCGAACGCGACCCAGAAGCGCAACGCCGCGTGCTGCATCGTCTGCGCCGCGCCCAAGGCCAGCTCGCCGCCGTGATCAGGGCGGTCGAGGAGGGCAAGCCGTGCCGGGACGTCGTCACGCAGCTCGCCGCGACGTCCAAGGCGCTGGACAAGGCGGGTGTCGCGCTGATCAGCAGCGCGATGCACGAGTGCCTATCCGGAGAGTCGTCCGCGGACGAGTCGAGTGCCGCTGAGTTCGAGAAGCTGTTCATGATGTTGGCTTGAGCCGACGAGACCGTTGACGCAGCCACGCTTTTCGCGACTGCCCGGCGCTGCGATTTCACAGGCGTTGCTGCTATAATGCATGCGTGCCCGTCTCGATCACGGTAAGGAACGTGCCGGATGAGGTCAGGGATGAGTTGGCGGCGCGAGCGGCGCGCTCTGGTCGCTCGCTTCAGGAGTACCTCCTCGCCGAGCTGACCGCGGCTGCCGGCCGGCCGGACAAGACCGAGGTGCTCGCTCGCGCCAGGCAGCGAGTCGCTCTCACCGGCAGCGTGCTGGGCAGCGCGACGATCCTCGCCCACCGAGACGCCGACCGCCGTTGAGCTGCGTCTGCGACGCCTCGGTAGTGGTCGCTGCCGTGGCGGACGCCGGACCCGCAGGCGTTTGGGCCCGCGAGCTGCTCTGGGCGAACGATCTGCACGCGCCGCACTCGATGCCGGTAGAGGCCGTCAACGTCCTGAGGCGCGCTGTGCTCGCCGGTGATCTCAGTGAGGACTCCGCCACGCTCGCGGTCATCGACCTGACCGACCTGAAGGTCGCCCTATACCCATTCGAGCCGTTCGCGACGAGGGTCTGGGAGTTGCGGCGGAACGTCACCGCCTACGACGCCTGGTACGTCGCGCTCGCCGAGGCCATTGGGGCAGGCTTGGCGACCCTCGACATGCGGCTGGCGCGGGCCGATGGACCGAAGTGCTCCTTCATGACGCCTGGCTGAACCGACGAGAGCTTGACACATCGCGGGTTATGTGGTTCATTAGTTGAGTAATGAACCCATCAGCCCCGGCTGGTTCCTTCGATGATGCGAGCCCTCTGTTCCTGCAGATAGCCGAGCAGGTGGAGGACTCGATCGTCGAAGGGAGCCTCGCGGAAGAGACGCAGGCTCCCTCGACGAACGAGCTCGCCGCCTTCTACAGGATCAACCCGGCCACGGCTGCGAAAGGCCTCAACCTCCTCGTGGACAAAGGCGTTCTCTACAAGCGTCGGGGGATCGGGATGTTCGTGGCCCGCGGCGCGCGCGCCGCGCTGCTGGCCGAGCGCCGCGCTGCATTCGTCACGCGTTACCTCGAACCGGTGATCGCCGAGGCAGCGAGGCTCGGCCTCAGCACCAACGACCTGACCGCGCTGCTGGTCGAGCGCGCCAAGAAGGAGTTCACGAGATGAGCGTAGTTGCCACTGTGCGCGGCCTAAGCAAGTTCTATCCGCGAACGAAAGCGTTGGACGACGTCAGCTTCGAGCTGGAAGAGGGGAAGATCTACGGCCTGCTCGGCCGCAACGGCTCCGGCAAGACCACCCTGATGTCGATCCTCACGGCCCAGAACTTCGCCTCGCGCGGGGATCTCACCGTGTTCGGCGCGGCGCCGTACGAGAACCCTGCGGTCCTCAGCCGCCTCTGCTTCGTGCGCGAGAACCAGGTCTATCCCAGCGACGCGAAGCCGATCCACGCCTTCGACGCCGCGCGCCTCTTCTTCGAGAACTGGGATCAAGGGCTGGCCGACAGGCTGGTGGACGAGTTCCAGCTCCCGGTCCAGACTAGGATCAAGAGGCTCTCGCGCGGCCAGCTCTCAGCCGTCGGCATAGTCATCGGCCTGGCCTCGCGCGCCGAGATGACCTTCTTCGACGAGCCGTACCTCGGGCTGGACGCCGTGGCACGGCAGATCTTCTACGACCGACTACTCGAGGATTACTCCGAGCACCCCCGCACCGTCGTGCTCTCGTCTCACCTGATCGACGAGGTCGCGAACCTCCTGGAGCACGTGCTGGTCCTCGACCGCGGTCGCCTGATCCTCGACGCGGCCGCCGACGACGTGCGCGGCAGCGCGGTCAACGTCATGGGTCCCGCCGAGGCGGTCGCGGCCTTCACCACCGGCCGCGAGGTGGTCCACCGCGAGAGCCTGGGCCGCGTGACCTCGGTGACGGTGATGGGACGCCTGTCGCAGGAGGAGCGGCGCGGCATGACCGCGGCCGGTCTCGATCTCGCCCCCGTCTCGCTCCAACAGCTCGTCGTCAGGGCCAGCCAACGCGCCGCCGCAACTGACCATCTCGAAAGGGTCGCCTGATGCCTAGAGTGCTCAACGTCGTTCGCCTGCAGTTCCTCAACCGCCAGACTTACCTGGGCATCCCGCTCATCATCCTCGGCGGCACGCTCCTCCTCTCGGTGCTGATCTTCCAGCTCATCCCGGGCACCGGACCCAAGTACGCCGGCGGGGCTGCGGGCGCGCCTCTCTGGTACTTCAGCGCGATGGGATCGTTGTCGCTGACGCTGACGTTCCCGTTCGCGCTCGCCCTGAGCGTCACCAGGCGCGAGTTCCACCTGGGCACGCTCCTGACCGCCGCGCTCGCATCGGTCATGCTGGCGGGGATCTACTGCACGATCGCCGTAGTCGAGACGGCCACCGGCGGCTGGGGAGTGAACGGCTACGTCAGCTTCCCTGGGCTCGGAGGAGACCAACTCGGCGTCGCGTTCCTCGCCTACTTCACGTTGAGCATGCTGTTCTTCGGGGTCGGGTACCTCGGTGCGGCGGTGTTCAAACGCTGGGGAGGAACAGTGTTCTTCGCCGCGTTGACAGCGGTGGTGCTCCTCTTGGCCGGCGCGGTGACGCTCGTCGTGCGCATGGGGGCGGGGGCCGGCGTCGTCGCATGGGTCGGCGCGCAGGGATTCGCAGGACTCGCGGCATGGATCCTGCTGCTCGTTGCGCTGATGTGGGCGGGCTCTTACTTGGTGGTGAGACGGCTCACGCCTTGATCCGGGCTAGCAGCAGGTAGCCTCTGCAACCTTGTCGGTGCAGCACACCCCCGTACTAGGCAATACCAAGGCCACCTGCTGCGCCGCCTCGATGTCGCCGGCCAGGTACGCCACGACGGAGCGCACCTGCTCGTAACCGGTGAGCAGCAGGAACGTCGGTGCGTGGCCGTAGCTCTTCATCCCCACCATGTAGTAACCAGTCTCCGGGTGGGCGAGCTCGGCCTCGCCGTGCGGCGGGACCGTGCCGCACGAGTGAACGTTCGGGTCGATCAGCGGGGCGAGGCGGACCGGCGCCTCTGTCAAGGGGTCGAGCTCGAGGCGCAGCTCCCTCGTCAGGTCCAGGTCGGGGCGGAAGCCTGTCGCGGCGATGATCTCGTCGACTAGCAGGCTTCGCCCATCCTCGCTTATGACCACCAAACCCTGCCCCTGGCGCTCGATGCTCTCGGCGCGAAAGCCGGTCACTAGATTGGCTGCGCCCTGCTCCACCAGAGCCTGAGCGCGAGCGCCCAATGCCGCGCGCTCTTCCAGCTCGTCGGCCTCTCCTCCACCGAAGACATCGCCTGGATCTTGCCGCCTGACTGCCCAGATCACCTCGGTGCCCGGTACCGACACCGCAAGCGTAGTGAGGTCGATGACGCAGTTCTGCGCAGAATGGCCCGCACCGACGACCAGCGTGCGGCGCCCCATGTAGCGCTTCCGGTCCTTCCCGAGGACATCGGGGATGCCATAGCTTATCTGCGCGGCGTACTCACGCTCGCCGACAGCCGGTATCCCGCTACCGCCCAACGGATTCGGTCTCGTCCAGGTGCCCGTCGCATCGATCACGGTTCGGGCCTCCAAACGCACCTCGCCAGCGGGCCCTTGGGCTACGACGACGAACGGCGCGCGTTCGCGGCCAGGCGTCTTGAGCCTGTCGAATCCTAGACGGGCGACAGCCGTGACGCGATGTCCGAACCGGAGCGAAGCGGAGATCTGAGGTAGTGCTGCCAAGGGCTCCAGGAAGCCCTGAACCAACTCGGATCCCGTCGGATAGCCGTCAGGAGCCGGCGCCCGCCACCCGGCGTCCGAGAGCTGCCGACCGACTTCCTCGTCAACCAGATAGCGCCAAGGCGAAAAGAGCTTGACGTGGCCCCACTCCCTGATACTCGTTCCGACGGCGGCGCCCGCTTCGAGCACCAGGAACGGCATACCGCGAGCGTGCAGATGCGCTGCTGCAGCAAGTCCGATGGGACCGGCGCCCAGTACGATCGTCGGAAGGCGGTTCACGCCCATCTGGGTCGTGACTGTATCTCTGATTTGCATCGATGCTCCTCAATGAGTTGCAGCTGGCGACGAGCATAGACGATACATTGATGACTGTCAATGCGTTGTCTAGGCTGAGCGAAAGCTGGCGACATTGACTATCATCGATGCTGTGGACATGCTCCCCGACAGGCTGAAGCTCCTCGGCGACCCGACGCGCTTCAAGATCCTCGAGTTCCTCGCCAATCCTGATGAGGACTGCTGCGGCCGAGGCGACGGCGTCTGCGGCTGCGACATCGAGACGTTCACCGGCCTCTCGCAACCCACGGTCAGCCACCACATGAAGCAGTTGGTGGACGCTGGACTGGTCAGGTCCGAACGTCGCGGGCGCTGGGTCTACTACGAGATCGAGACCGCCGCCCTGGTCGAGATGTCCACCGCTCTGGCGAGGCTCGCCGACGCTGCCGGGGTGCGTGGCGAGGGCCTCGTGCCCAGCGCCGCGTGAGGATCCTCGTCCTCTGTACCCACAACAGCGCTAGAAGCCAGATGTGCGAAGGCTGGCTGCGTCATCACGCAGCGGCAGTCGGCCTCGACGCCGAGGTGCAGTCTGCGGGAACGATTGCTTCGAAAGTGAAGCCGGAAGCCGTCCAGGTCATGCGCGAGGTAAGGATCGACATCTCCTCGCACACCTCGAAAACGCTCGAGGATCTGCCGGACGTCACGGCCTTCGACATCGTGATGACCGTCTGCGATGCCGCCAACGAAGCCTGTCCGATACTCCCCACCGCCACGACCAGACTGCATGTCTCGTTCCACGATCCCAGCGGTCACGACTTGAAGCACTGGCGTGAGGTACGCGACGCTATCGGCGAGGCAAGCCGACGACTCGTGGAGGAGCTGCTCACGCCGGTCACAGCCTAGCTGTGCAGAGTAGGCGTATGTCCAAGACCCTTGCGGCCCTCCTTTTCGTCCTCTCGTCGCTCCTAGCCGGAAGCGTCCTCGCACAATCGATCGACACCTCCTCCGACGAGTTCCTGAACGCCGCAACGGTCGTGACCACGTTCGATCACTTCATGGAGAGCTGCGATGTAACCGCGCTGTCCACTAGTGAGGTCGCCGAGCTCGAAGCCTGGCAGGAGGCCAACGCTGTCGAGCAGATGCGCCGCTTCCTCGCAGCCGACGACCCCGACAAGCTCGGGCCGGTGTGGGAGATCACAGGCGAGCTGGCGGCCGAGTTCGAACGCTACGGCGTGACCGGCTGCTTAGGAGCAACAGCGTTGATCGGGGTCCCCGAAGCCGACCTCCGCGCAGTCGCGCCGAACGTCATCGCGGCGCTGATGGCAACCCAAGCTACCGAGTCGCAGCCTGGTGGGAGTACGACCACCGAGGCTCAGACGGAAACCGCGTCTTCTTACCAGGGCGAGCCGTTGCAGCTCGCCAACCAGATCGACAGCTTCGCGTTCGACGCACATTACGGCTTCGGCATCGGCGGTTTCATGACGATAGACGTCGTGCCGGTCGTGCTCTTCGGCTCGGGTGACGTGCTGCTCAAGATCGAGCAGCTATCGATGGTCGACAGCATCGACGAGGGACGCGCACTCGATCCGGAGGCGTGGTCACGCTGGCGCCGGCAAGGTGACGACATCCAGGTGGAGCGCTCAGCGGGCTGGGAGAACCTGCCGTTCACCGCCACCTACTCCGCACTGCCGCCCGGCTTCGAGTTGAGCGGGCGCTACTTGTCACTTAGTGGCGGCGGGAGCATCGCCTTCGGGGGCACCACCTCCGTGGCCGCCTGGTCCGAGTACACCTTCCTGCCGGGTGGCGTGGTGGTGCGCGGCGGCGGCGCGGGCGGCAGCGGCGAGTTCGGCGGCACCAGCGTCGTGGTGGCCAGCCTGCCACCGAGTCAGCGCGGCCACTATGAGATCCACGGAATCATGCTCAATATGCAGTTTGATGATGGCGCCGCCTTTAGTTACGTGCTCGTCACCGATCCGGGCGATGAGGACGGTGCCATCTGGCTGGATGGGGTTGCTTACTCGCCGCGGTGAGGTGGGCTTGCCACTTCCACAGCCTCTGACAGTTCCGTGACACTTGCGACCGGCACCGCACCTACCATTCCTGAGTAGTGATCGACCTGGTGCTCACCGGCTACTCGCATCGACGCGGCGGACTCATTGCCGTCGAGTCGCTGCAGCAGAGCGGTCCCGCCGAGGTGCTGGCGAGGCTCGACGAGCTGCAGGTGAACGAACGCGTCATCATCTCCACCTGCAACCGTTGGGATCTGGTGGCCGTTCTACCGCACGGCACCCCTCCTGACACTGTCCGTACTGTGCTGGCGCGCGGCCTCGATCAGCTCCCTTACGCCTACCGGGGCGAAGCAGCGCTCGAGCAGCTCGCGCGCGTGACGGCGTCGCTCGACTCGCTGAACCCCGGCGAGGACCAGATTGCGGCACAGGTGCGGGAGGCGTTCGCCTCCACAGCGGCCGACGGCGCCAGCGGTCCTCTCACCGCGTTCGCGTTTCAGACCGCGCTGCGAGCCGCCAAGCGAGTACGCCGCGAGGCGCAACTCGTCACAGCCAACACCTCATTGTTCAACCTGGCCAGGCCGGAGGTCGACGCGGTCCTAACACCTGGTGACGGCATCGCGGTCCTCGGTGTCGGCCACATGGGCACGCAGGCAGCGCGCAACCTGGCTCGGGTGCCTCGGATCGTACTGCACCTGGTCAACCGAACCGCCGCGAAGGCCGAGGCGCTAAGCCGCGAGCTGGGAGCCGCTGGTGCAGGCTCGGGGTTGAGCGAGTTCCTGGCAGCGCCCCCGCCGCGCCTACGTGTGCTCGTGGCGGCTGTGTCGGTGGCAGGGTTGATCGACGAGGCGTTCATGCGGCGTCTGCCAGAGGTCGAGCTGATAGTCGATCTGGGTATGCCGCGCAACGCCACCCTCGGCGTGGCAGCATCGGTGCGCGTGCTCGACGTGTCCGGCCTGCAGGCAGCGGGGGAACGGCGACGTCAGGAGCTGAGCAGTAAGCTGGCCACAGCCGAGAGCATCGTCACGGCCGAGGTCGAGGCGGCTAGCGTCGAATGGACGGAACGCGTGCTTGGGCCGAGCATCACCCGCCTGCGCGCGCAGTACCTCGAGACCATCGCTGACGCGGTGCCACCCGAGGCGGCCGCCCGGCTGGCGCACCGCTTCGCACATGTTCCAGTCAGCGGCCTGAGGGCTTTGGCGCGAAGCTACGGAGCCGACGCCGCTCGCCTGTTCCTAGAAGAAGCTGGGCTGACCTGATGAAACTGCGCATCGCGACACGCGGCAGCCGGCTGGCGCTGTGGCAGGCCGACTGGGTACGGCAACGCCTGGTGCGGCTCGGGCATGACTGTGAGCTGGTGGTGATCGAGACGAGAGGCGACGTCGACCTGCAGCCATTCGCCGCGCTGGAGGGTCAGGGGTTCTTCACCAAAGCGATCCAGGACGCGGTCCTCGACGGTAGGGCTGACCTGGCAGTACACTCCCACAAGGATCTCCCGACCGCCGCGGTACCCGGACTGAGTATCGCGGCCGTCAGCGAGCGTGCCGACCCACGCGACGCCCTGCTGGTGGCCGACGAGCGCTACCGCCCGGACATGGGCCCCTTGCCCGTAGCCCGTGGCGCTGTGATCGGCACCAGCGCCACCCGAAGACGCGCACAGCTGCTAGCGTCGCGACCCGACCTGACGGTTGCGGACCTGCGCGGCAACGTTCCCTTGCGAGTGCAGAAGCTGCGGCGAGGCGACTACCACGCCATCGTGCTGGCAGCGGCAGGTCTTGAGCGTCTCGCCCTCCCCCTCGACGGGCTGACCCTCGTCACCTTCGAGACCAACCAGCTGATGCCCGCACCGGCACAGGGCGCTTTGGCCATCGAGTGCCGAGATGCCGACAAGGACGTCATCGCAGTTCTAGAGGAACTCAGCGACCCCGTCACCAGCCTGGCGGTGGCCGCCGAGCGCGGCCTGCAGACGCTTTTCGACAGTGGCTGCCAGTTGGCGTTGGGCGCTCACGCCCAGGTCTTGGCCGAGACCATCACGCTGACCGCCTGGTTCGAGGGCCGCTTGGCGCGGTCGGTAGGAACCGACCCGGCCGCAGTGGCGAGGCGCGCATACGACCAGCTGGCTGCTCCGGACGCGAAGCGCCAGGGCGCGCGATCTGAGCGGCGCGCGCCGGCGGCCTCATGACCACGCCACCGGCCGGCTCAAACGCTTCCTCGCTCACCTCTGCCCCGACCGTGGCCTTGACGCACTCGACTGGGCGGTTGGCGTCACTGGCTTCGAACTTGCGGCGGCGCGGCTTCCAGGTCGTTCACGCCAGTCTCGTCGAGGTCACGCCACTAAGCCCAGCCGAGATCCGAACGGCTGCCGCCTCGCTCCTCGACTGCCCCTCGCTGTTGTTCGCCAGCCCCGGTGCCGTCACAGCCTGGATGAAGGCAGACCTACCGCTGGCCGGCAGGCTGCTTGGAGCCACCGGCACCGGCACCGCCGCGGTCCTCCGTGAAGCCGGAGGCGAGGTGAGCGTGGTAGGCAGGCCCAGCACCGCGGGCGGTCTGGCGCGTGAGTTCCTAGGTCACCCGGCTGCTCGCGGTCCGGTGGCGCTGCCGCGTGGAGACCGAGCTCTGCCCACCCTACCGACGTTGCTGAGCGCGAGCGGCCTCGAGGTGCGCTCGGCCGTTGTCTACCGCACCACCCACCGACCCTGGGCCACCACGCAACGCGTCGACATCATCGTCCTCGCCAGCCCGTCAGCCGTCTACGCCTTGCCGGAGCGGGTCGCCGCCGAAGCGCGGCTGATCGCCATCGGACCGACCACCGCAGAGGCCGCCGTCAGATACGGCCTGCGCGTGACGCAGGCAACCGCGCCAGATGTGGGCGGCATCGTCGACGCCGTCACACGCTCGGTGGAACGCGCTCGCCGTACCAGCTCCCCGCATTCCGTAAGGGCGTCCGCCCACTGCGAAGCCGCGCTCGACGGCGAGTCATCGTGACCAGTCCCGACCTGATCCCTCTGCCCACCAGAAGACCGCGTCGTCTACGGTCCAGCACGGCGCTGCGCAGTCTTGTGGCCGAGACCGAGATGTCCCCGCATAACCTGATCCTACCGCTGTTCGTGGTGCCAGGGAACGGCGAGCGCCAAGAGATCGCCAGCCTACCCGGCGTGCTGAGGTACAGCGTCGACACCCTACTCCCGCGTCTCGAGCACGCCCTCAGGTTGGGAGTGCGCGGCGCGATGCTGTTCGGTGTCTTGCCGGGGTCGGCCAAGACGGACAGCGGCAGCGCGGCGGCGGACGCCGGCGGTCCCGTGGCCAGCGCGGTACGCGCAGCCCGAAGCGCCTTCGGTAACGACCTCGTGATCATGAGCGACGTGTGCCTTTGCGCTTACACCACCCACGGGCACTGCGGGGTGCTCAGCCACGGTTCACGTGGCGTGACCATCGACAACGACGCCAGCCTGGGCGCGCTTGCAGCCATGGCTGCCACGCACGCCGAGGCGGGTGTGGACATGGTGGCGCCGTCCGACATGATGGACGGCCGTGTGGCTGCCCTCCGACACGCACTCGACTGCATCGGGCACACCGACGTGGGAATCATGTCGTATGCGGTCAAGTACGCCTCTTCGTTCTACGGCCCGTTCCGCGAGGCCGCCGGTTCTGCGCCGTCGCGCGCGGCGGCGGAGGTCGCTGGCGAAGCGTCCAGCGACAGCACGACATCGGGAGACATCAACCGGCTCACGATCCCAAGCGACCGCCAGACCTATCAGATGGATCCCAGCAACGCCCGCGAGGCTCTGCGCGAGGCCGCCCTCGACGAATCGGAGGGCGCCGACATGCTGCTTGTGAAACCGGCGCTACCGTACCTTGACGTGCTGGCACGACTCAGGCCCACCACCAACCTGCCACTCGTGACGTACATGGTAAGTGGCGAATACGCCATGCTCAAGGCCGCAGCCGCGGCGGGCGTCCTCTGCGAGGCGCGCGCCGTGCGCGAGTCCCTGCTGGCCATGCGACGAGCGGGAGCCGACCTGATCCTCAGCTACCACGCCATCGAGGCCTCCGAACAGGGCTGGTTGCAGAAGTGAGCCCGCGCAGCGCCCTCACGTCGCGCACGGCTACGCGCGTGACATTCGCGGTCATCGTCGTTTTCCTGATCGCACAGATGGCCTGGTGGATAGTCTTCCAGACTCGCTATATAAGCCAGGTCATCGACGGCACGCTGGTCGCGTGGCAGCGCGACGAGCGCGCGGCCAACGCAGTTCTGGCGGCGTACCCGGACGATCATGCGCTGGTGGCCGAGATGCTCTCGGAGTTCTCCCACCTTCGCTTCGACCCAGGATCCGGCAGGTTGATCATCGACCCGGCTATCGAGGCCGAGTTCCTGGCCGAACAACGCAGGCACTCGCGCATGTTCCTGTTCGAAGGGCCGTTCTTCGTGCTGGTGGTGCTGTTCGGCTTGCTCATCATCGGTCGGAGCCTGCGCCAGGAGCGAGAGCTCAAGCGTCGCCAGCGCAACTTCCTTGACGCCGTTGGTCACGAGTTCAAGACGCCGATCAGCACGCTCAGGCTGCTCATCGAGACGGCGCTGCTGCGCGAGCTGACACCTGGGAAGCAGCGCCACTACCTAAACCACATGGCGACCGAGGTCAACCGGCTCGAGCACACTGGCCTGCAGGTGTTGGCCAGCGCCCGGCTCGAGTCGGCGACGCCGCCGCTCTACGCGCTGGCGCAGATCGACCTGCGCGACGCTGTCAGGCATGTGGTCGAGTTATCACGCCTGAGCCTGGAAGCGCGCGGCGCTCGCCTGATCGTCGATTACGGTCAGGTGCCGTTGCCGGTGGCCATCGAGCCGGAGGGTTTCAAGGTGCTGCTGGACAACCTCCTTGATAACGCCGTCAAGTACACGCCCGAGGCTAGTAAGCCCGTGGCGCTGCGCCTAGAGCGCGAGGGTGCGGCCGCGCTGCTGCATGTGGAGGATCGCGGTCGCGGCATTCCGGAGAAGGAGCGGAGCCAGGTGTTCGAGCGTTTCTACCGCGGTGGCGACGAGCTGACCAGGACTGCACCGGGCATCGGTCTCGGCCTGTACTTGGTCGAGCGCGCAGCCAAGCGCATGAACGGCAGCGTGACGATCGCTGCCAACGACCCAAGCGGAACGCGCTTCACGTTCCGCTTGCCGCTGGTAGTGGCTCCCGAAGGAGCGCCTCGAGACACGGCGGTGGCTGCATGAGCGCGGCGAAGGTCTTAGTCGTCGAGGACGAGCTGGCCCTAGCCGAGGTCCTAGCCGACAACCTACGAGCCGACGGCCACGAGGTCATTCACGCCACCGACGGTGGGTTGGCCGCATCGGTGTGGCGCGGCTCGAGCCCGAACCTGGTGGTGTTGGACGTGATGCTGCCTGGCGCCGACGGCTACTCCCTGTGCCGGGCCATGCGCGCCGCCGGCGACGAGACGCCGGTGCTCTTCCTCTCGGCCAAGGGCGAGCCGGAGGAGCGCGTCAAAGGACTCGAGGCCGGAGGCGATGACTACCTCGCCAAGCCGTTCTACCTGCCCGAGTTCCTGGTGAGAGTACGCGGGCTGCTACACCGCTCGGCCCGTAAGCACTCGACTACGTCGACGCTGAGCTTCGGTGGGCACGAGGTCGACCTGCGCGGCTGGACCGTAAGGCTCAAGAGCGGGCGCGAGGAGGCGTTGGGCGAGAGGGAGCTCGGCATCCTGCAGTTGCTGGCACGCCGCCGCAACGAGGTAGTGAGCCGCGACGACATCCTCGACTCGGTATGGGGCAACGACGTATTCCCCAGCAGCCGCACAGTCGATAACTTCGTTATGCGACTCAGGCGCCTATTCGAACCGGACCCGGCCAACCCGATCTACTTCCATACCGTGTGGGGCGTCGGTTATCGCTTCACCCCGGAGGCGGAGAGCGAGGACAGTGAGTCGGGTACGACTGAGCCCGAGCAGGTATGAACACCGCGATCCCCACAACTGACGGCCTGTTCCTCGACTCGCTCGCCGGAGTCGACACCGATCGCGCACCCGTGTGGATCATGCGCCAGGCCGGTCGCTTCCTTCCCGAGTACCGGGCCCTCAAGGAGCGCTACTCGTTCTGGGAGTTGTGTATGACGCCGGAACTGGCGTGCCAGGTGACCTTGCTGCCGCTGCAGCGTTTCGATCTCGACGCCGCGATCTTGTTCCAGGACATCATGACGCCGCTGCCGGCGATGGGTGTTGGGATCGAGTTCGCACCGGGTCCGGTCATCGAGGCGCCGGTGCGCAACCAGGCCGACGTCGACGCGTTGAGGATACCGGCGCCAGAAGAAATCGCACCGTACGTCACCGAGGCAATCAGGTTGATTCGCCGCGCCAGCAGGGTGCCGTTGATCGGCTTCGGCGGAGCGCCTCTCACCCTGGCGACCTACCTGGTGGAGGGGAGCGGCAGCAAGGACTACGCGCTGTTCCGCCAGTTCCTACGGCGCGAACCGCGTGCCGCCCACGCGCTGCTCGGCAAGCTCACCGAGGTGACCATAAGCTATCTCCGGGCCCAGGTCGACGCGGGCGCGCAGGCCGTGCAGCTCTTCGACTCGTGGGTCGGACTGCACGACGAGGCCACGTATCTGGAGTTCGGCAGGCCCTACGTGCAGCGGGTCTTCGAGGCGTTGTCCGGCTCAGGGGCGCCGCGCATCTACCTTGCCTTCAACTCACTGCACCTTTACCCCTCCATGGCGTCCCTGCCGATCGAGGCGGTCAGCGTCGACTGGCGCCAGCCGCTGAGCCGGGTGCGCGAGTTCTTCCCCCGTAGAACGCTGCAAGGCAACCTCGACCCCGCCGAGCTGCTGGCCCCAGCCGAGCGGTTACGCACGATGGCGCAGCGGGTGCTGGTCAGCGGACTGGGTGGGGGCCACGTGTTCAACCTGGGCCACGGCATCATGCCGCAGACCGACCCAGGGGCGGTGGCGCTGCTGGTCGATGTCGTGCGCTCCTTCGATCGCGCCGCGGCCGAGGGCGGCAGCCCATGACCTTGTCCTCGACGGCTTATGCCGATCTACGCCGAGAGTCGGTGCATCGACTCATGCTCGATGGCCAAGACCGTTTGGTGCGAGCCTTCGAGGAGGTCGACGGCACCGGGCTCTTCTCCGAACGCCAGTGGCAGCGTCCGGGTGGCGGCGGCGGCAAGGCCCGCGTCCTGGAGGGCGGAAGCGTCTTCGAGCGCGCCGGCGTGAACGTGTCGGCCGTACACGGCGACCGGGTGCCGCCGTCGCTGGCGGCCCGGCATCCCGCCGCCGCGGGGCAGCCGTTCTTCGCCACCGGTATCAGCATGGTGCTGCACCCGCGCAACCCGTACCTGCCCGCCTGCCACGCCAACTACCGGTACTTCGAGACCGGCGGCATGAGTTGGTTCGGCGGAGGCGCCGACCTCACACCCAGCTACCTGTTCGAAGAGGACGTCAACCACTTCCACCGCTCGCTCAGAGACCAGTGCCAGCGCCACGACGTCAGCTACGAGCAGCTCAAGTCGCACTGCGACGACTACTTCTACATCCGTCACCGCCGCGAGCATCGCGGGGTGGGCGGCATCTTCTTCGACGAGCTCGACCCGCCAGACGCCTGCGCCTTCGACCACGGCTACGCGTTCGCCGCCGACGGCATCGCCACCATCCTCAGCGCCTACCTACCCATCGTCGAACGGCGCAAGGACCTGCCTTTCGGTGAGAGCCAGCGTCGCTGGCAGGCGCTACGGCGCGGGCGCTACGTGGAGTTCAACCTGGTATACGACCGCGGCACCCTCTTCGGTCTGCAGACCGGCGGCGACATCGAAGCGATCCTCATGAGCCTGCCCCCGCAAGTGACTTGGGCTTCCGACCACCGACCGGCGCCCGACACCCCCGAGGCACAGATGCTGGCGGCGCTGACGCCACGAGACTGGGTTGGTGACGGGGGTGGCACCGAGCCGGCGGGCCCGACCAGGACGCTGGCCGGAGACGGGTCGTGAGGCCAGGTAGTGGCGCCGTCAGCGCCGCCACCATCGACGTCGCCGTTGTCGGCGGCGGAATCAGCGGTCTAGCGCTCGCGTTCTGGTTGAGGCGCACTGCCCCTAGCCTGAGCGTGCGCGTGTTCGAGCGAGACCCCGTCCCCGGCGGCAAGCTGCGCAGCACGGTCGCCGACGGTGCCGTTTTCGATTGGGGCCCCAACGGCGTCCTGATGATCGGCGCGCCCGATACCGTCGAGATGATCGACGCGCTGGGGCTCGAGGGGGAGCTCCGGCGTGCCGACCCGTTGGCTCGACGACGCTTCCTCTACGTCGACGGGCTTCTCAGGACGGCACCCACGTCTCCCGCCTCCTTATTAAGAAGCGACCTGCTATCTACCCGCGCCAAGGCACGAGTGGCGCTGGAGACGCTACGGCGGCGACCCCGGCCCGCACCCGCCGAGGAGACTGTCCACGCGTTCCTGCTCCGTCACTTCGGCAGCGAAGCGGCCGACCTGTTGGGCCCGGCGCTCGCCACCGGCGTAACGGCCGGCGACCCACGTCGGCTGAGCCTCGACGCTGCGTTCCCACGTCTCAGAGCGTTGGAGCGATCGCATGGGTCGGTCGTCCGCGGCATGGTGGCTGCTGCGAAGGCGGCACGCTCCACCGGTAGTCGCGCCGACACCCGGCTACACAGCTTCAGGGGCGGCATCGGCGCCCTTTCGACCGCCCTAGCAACAGCGCTGTCGACCACCCTGACGACAGGCGTGGAGATCGACTCGCTCTCACCGACGGCCCAAGGCTTCGAACTGAGGTCGGCGCGCGGCGACGAGCTCGTGGCCGGCCAGGTGGTGCTGGCCGCACCGGCCCATCACGGCGCAGCGCTGCTTGCCCCTTTCGCCGCAAACGCCGCCGAGTCATTACGAGCCATCCCGGCGGCCGATGTCGGCGTGTTCGGCCTCACCTACCCGCGCGACGCGGTGCCACATCCGCTGGACGGCTTCGGCGTCCTGGTGGCGCCGCAGGAGGAGGTCCGTATCCTGGGCGTGCAGTTCACCTCCACCCTGTTCCCCGAGCAGTCGCCGACCGGCACGGTCAACCTGCGCGTGATCTGCGGCGGCACCCTCGATCCCGACTTCCTGGCGTCGAGCGACGCCGAGGCCCTCCAGGTCGTCAAGCGCGGCTTGCGCCGCATCCTGGGCATAGCGGCCGAGCCGAGCTCGGTGCATTACACCCGATGGCCGCGCGGCATCCCGCAGTACAACTTGGGGCACTCGGCGTTGGTGCAGAAGGCGCGTCGGGCGTTGGAGCCCTGGCCGGGTCTGCACCTAACGGGAAACAGCTATGACGGCGTGGCGGTGAACGACTGCCTGCGCAACGCACGCCACCTTGCCGCCGCCCTGGCCACCGGGGCGGCTTCGTTCGTGCGTACTGAAGCGGCTCTGTCGTCGCCTCGCGCAGGAGCGGCATGATCACCGACCGCTCCGACAGCCTGTTCTCTCGCTCCCTGTTGGTCACGCCCGGGGGCGTCAACTCCCCTGTGCGCGCCTTCGGGAGCGTCGGCGGCTCGCCGCGCTTCGTACGCCGCGCGAAGGGCGCGCGCCTCTGGGACGTGGACGACAACGAGTACATCGACCTGGTCGGCTCATGGGGTCCGATGATCCTCGGGCACGCCCACCCAGCCGTGGTGGCCGCCGTACAGCAGGCTTCGCTGAACGGAACCAGTTTCGGAGCCCCTACCGAAGGTGAGGTGGAGCTGGCCGAGAGGATCTTGGTCCGCTACCCGACCTGCGAGCAGGTGCGGTTCGTCAGCTCTGGCACCGAGGCGACCATGAGCGCCTTGCGCCTCGCCCGTGGCGCTACGGGGCGCGACAAGATCGTCAAGTTCGCCGGCAACTATCACGGTCACGCCGATCTGCTCCTAGTGGCTGCCGGATCCGGACTGCTCACCGGAGGCGTCGTCAGCAGCGCGGGCGTCCCTACAGACAGCGTCAGGAACACCGTGGTCGCCCGTTACAACGACCCTGACGGCCTGGCCCAGGTGTTCGCGGCCCATGGCGAGGCCATCGCCGCTGTGATCGTGGAGCCAGTGGCAGGCAACATGGGCGTGGTGGCTCCGACCGCAGACTTCCTCGAGTCGTTGCGCTCACTGACTCGCGACGCTGGCGCCCTGCTGGTCGTCGACGAGGTGATGACCGGGTTCCGCCTGGCCAGAGGTGGCGCGACGGAGCTGTACGAGCTGGAGCCCGACCTGGTGTGCTGGGGCAAGATCGTCGGTGGCGGTCTCCCTGTCGGCGCGTATGGTGGCCGGGCCGAGGTTATGCGGCACCTGGCGCCGCTGGGGGCCGTCTACCAGGCCGGTACCCTGTCGGGCAACCCGTTGGCCATGGCGGCTGGCTGTGCGACCCTCGACAGCATCGAGGCGGATCGTGACCTGTACCAACGCCTCGAAGGTCTGGGGCAGCGACTGGAGTCTGGGCTGCTACAGGCCGCGCGCTCGACAGGGGTAGAGGTCGTTCTCAACCGCGTCGGTTCGATGCTCACGCTGTTCTTCACATCAGAACCCGTTACGGATCTGGGGTCGGCGACCGCTAGCGACACGACCAGGTTCGCACGCTGGTTCCATGGCTTGTTGGCCGGCGGCGTTTACTGGCCCCCAAGCCAATTCGAGGCGGCGTTCTTGTCGGCCGCGCTTGAGGACGCGGACGTCGATGAGGTTGTGTCTGTCGCCCGCATGGCATTCGATCGCGTCCTGGATGGTTGATCGACCTTTAGACGGGAGTTTCTCGACACGAGGTCGGCTTCGGGCGCCCCAGCAGATCGGTCGGGCGCGAGATGCTGCTGGCGCGCGTCGTCTCCGATCACACCTTCGAGGAATACGGCGTCTTTACCACCCCCTATAGCGATCTAGCCTCTAGCCTGCTTAGGATCCAGGGTGTCCCTTAGCCCATCACCCAGAAGATTGAACCCCAAGACCATCGTCATGATGGCGAGACCCGGAAAGGTCACGGCCCACCACGCGATGCTCAGGTTCTGCCGATCCGCCGCGATCATGCGGCCCCAGCTGATCAAGGGGGGTGGAAGGCCGAGCCCAAGGAAGCTCAGAGAAGCTTCGGACAAGATCGGGACGGCGAGCCGCAGACTCGCGTAGACCAGAAGCGTAGGGATCAAGCCGCCTAGGATGTGGCGGAACATCAACCTGAGGTCCGAGCCACCGATAGCCCTGGAAGCCACTATGAACTCTCGTTCCCGTAAGGCTAGGGTCTCGGCGCGCGTAAGCCGGGCGAAGGTGCTCCACCCCGCCAAGGAAAGCGCCAGAACCAGAGTGAAGAAACCGCTTCCCAACGCCGCCATGACGGCTAGAGCCAAGATGATGCCGGGAAAGGTCAGGAACGCATCGGTTATCCTCATCATGACTGCGTCGACCTTGCCTCCGTAGAAGCCGGCTATCATACCTACCACTACACCGAAAACAGCGCTGACTCCAGTTACGAGCAATCCGACGAGCAATGAGACGCGTGACCCGTAGAGCAATCGGCTCAACACGTCGCGGCCGAACGAGTCCGTACCCAAGAGATGCTCTGGTCCGGGAGGCTTGTGCGCCTGCAAGGGCTGGATCTGATATGGATCATGTGGCGCGATCAAGGGCGCGAAGACGGCCCCGAGAACGACTATTGCGACGACCAGCAGCCCGACGACGTTCAGAGGGTTGCGCGTGAAACGACGAAACTTAGCCACTTGGGTGACTCCTCCGCTGGGCTCAGGAATACCGGATTCGGGGATCCACTACCGCATAAGTCAGATCCGTAAGTAGGTTGATGACACCGAGTAACACGGCGAACAGGAAGAGGCTTCCCATGACGAAGGGAACATCTCGGTTGATCATGCGGTCATAGAGAAGGAACCCCACTCCCGGCCACCGGAACACGGTCTCGATCACGACCGTTCCACCGAGCAGCGCTCCGACCTGCAGTCCAGTTATCGTTATCACAGGAATCAAGGCATTTCGCAGCACATGCTTGCGGACGACCGTTGCATCAGACAGGCCTTTTGCCCGAGCCGTCCGGACGAAGTCTTCTTGGACAACCTCCAGTACCGATGAACGGGTGAGTCGCATGACGGTAGCCGCAAGCGTCGTCCCGAGAGCGAAAGCGGGCAGGATGACGTGCTTGAAGCTCCCGTATCCGCCCAGAGGCAGCCATTTCAGGTGGTAGGAGAAGATCAGCATGAGGACGAGCCCGAACCAGAAGCTGGGCATGGACAGGCCGGCCAGCGACACGAGGCGGGCAACACCGTCCCAGATCGAGTTCTGCTTGATCGCACTGACGATGCCACTGGGGACGCCGATGAGGATCGTGATGACCATGCTGGCGGCGGCCAGCAGAAGGGTCGCCGGAAACCGACTCATCAACACGGGTAGCACTGGCCGGCCGTCCAGGAACGAAGTACCCAGGTCCCCTCTTACTAGGCCAGATAGCCAATCTAAGTACTGTACGTGAAGCGGTCTACCGAGACCCAGCCTGCGTCGAATCAGCTCGATAGTCTCGGGAGACGCGCCCTCACTTCCAAAAACCGCTGCAGCATCACCGGGTAGAACATGAAAGATCGTAAAGATCAACAGAGAAACGATAAAGGCGAGAGGTATCAGCTGTAGCAACCGATTCACCAGATAGAGACTCAATCACATCACCAACCTCAATCGCGCCGCGGCCGACTCAAGTCGGACAGTTCGGGCAGTGAAGGTACAGAAAGCACGTGGCCAGCGAGAACTCAGCGGAGCCTGACGTGCCACTTCAACTCAGGGAAAGTGTGGCTGATCGGGGAACCAATCCTCCCCGATCAGCCACATATACGCCGTTGCGCGTTTACTAACTACCTCGGAGTATTCCACTCGGCATTCAAGGCCGTGTCCAGGAACAGGTTGAACGTGCCGTAGTGCACGCCTTCCAGGTAGGGGTTGTACAGCAACAAGGCCGATGGGTAACCGATGGCGAGGATCGCTACTTCGTCGGTCAGGATCTTCTGCAGCTCGGAGTAGTAGGCTCGGCGAGCCTCCGGGTCGGACGTGGTTCGTCCGAGGTCCAGCAGCTCGTCGACCCGCGGGTTGACGTACCCGTTGTTCCGACCGTTGGGCACCATGCTGTCGGAGTGGAACAGGTTGTAGAGCAACGCGTCCGGATCCGGTCGAATACCGAACGGTGAGCCGGCCATCTGGTACTCGCCACTGAAAGTCGCCGCGGTGCGCTCGGGTACTTCTCGCAGGAGGAGATTGACGGTCACCCCGACGGCGCCCCAGTAGTGCTGTACCAGCTCGTAGATGTCCGGGAGGACGCCTATCAGGTCGACAGTGAAACCGTCGGCGAACCCTGCCTCCGCCAGCAGCCTCTTGGCTTCTTCCGGGTCGTACTGATAGTAGGTGGTGTCGGGCTCGAACATCGGCATGTCCGGCGTCACCGGATTGTTGCCCTTCTGCGCGAACCCGCTGTACAGCACCTGATGCATGGCGTCCTGGTCGAGGGCGTGAAGCAGCGCCTGGCGAACGCGCACGTCTTGCCAGGGGTAGTCCTCCCTCAGGTTGAGGAAGATGTACTCGACGCTGCCTGGCAGCTCCTGGACACCGAACACGCCTTCGTTCACCAGCAGAGCAGCCTGTCTGGAGAGGCCCGTCCACACCACGTCCGCTTCGCCGATCTCCAGCATCTGCACCTTGGTGGTGTTCTCGCGAACCGGGATGATCGTCAGGCGTTTCGCGCTGGGTTCGCCTCCGTAGTAGTCGGCGAAGGCCGCCAGCTCGATGTACTCTTGCGGCCTCCGGGCTTGGAACGTGAACGGGCCCGAACCGACCGGCTCCGCGTTGAGTTGCTGCCCGTCGACGTGCCTAGGGACGATGCCGAGCGTCAAGGAGCTGAGAAGTGCTCCGCCCGGTGTTCTCAGGTGCAGCGCGAGCTCGTGATCGCCGAGGACCTCGACCTCGCGAATGACCCCGAACTGATCGCGGAGGGCCGAGGCGAACTCCGGATCCATCACCGTGTCGAGGGTATGTTTGACGTCTTCCGCCGTCAGCGGTTGGCCGTCGTGAAAGACGACGCCCTCCCTCAGCTTGAAGGTGATGGTCGTCGCGTCAGGGAAGGCCCACTCTTCAGCCAGGTCGCCGTAGATCTCGCCCCTGGAGTCGATCTTGACGAGGGAGCTGTAGATCAGCGTGGTGATCCGCTCGTCTTGGAAGCCCGCCCTGCGACGCGGATCGAGGTTCTGGGCCTCGGTATCGTAGACGATCACCAGATGCCCCTCTGCCATGCGCTGCGTCGGAACGGGCACGCCTGGGATGCGGTCCACCTGATCGGCCGAGGAAACTTGGAGAGAGACCAAGGTCGCCAGGGCGATCATCAGCCTCGTCACTACGTGACGCTTGAGAGTCATCGCTTCGTCATCTCCTTATCGAGAAGCTCGCTGAGGTTGCGATGGAAGATGCGTTCCTTGTCGCCGTCACTTATGGGCAGCTTTTCAATCTTCTTCACCTCCAGAGCTGGCACGCTGAACGGGAAGTTGGTCGTGAAGACGAAACGCTCAGGGCCGAGTTTCTCGACCGTGTTCAGCAGAAACAACATGTTCGAATCGCTGGTGCCGAGGAAGACGTTGGCGTGGTCCTCGGCGATCATGACCGCGTCACTCTGCGTGCGGAACGGCACTTGGGCCAGCAAGACCGGCACATCGGCGTAGTCGGAGATCCATGCCTTGAACCGAAGGGGCATGGTGTCCCTATGGTGGAAGTTCCCCAGCAGGAACACGGTCATCAAGCCGTGGCTACGCGCCAGGTCCATGTACCGCGTGACACGCGCATCGTCGACCGCGTACCCGTCTTCCATGGGCGCGAAGACGAGCCCCTTGACGTTTCCTTCTCCGACCGTGCGTTCGACGAACTCGTCGTGGCTGCCCCTGGCGTTCGGGTTGATCCGGAGCGCACCGTGCAGGCGGGCATGCTCCTCGACCTGAGCCTGCACGTAGCTGTTCGCCGAGATGTAGTCAGGCGTTACGCTGGAGAAGGTGGTCGACGCGCTGTGGACTAGGCCTCCACCTATGCCCTGCTCGTCATAGCAACGAAGCAGATCCGCTCCGGTATCTGACAGGTAGATCGATAGCTCGTGGTCGCTGAGCTTGGGACCCAGCTGAGCCTGTCCATCGAGAATCATGCTGGTTCCTTTCCTTCGAGGCCTACCGGCAGAATGCCCAACGCGTTACCGCCCAAGATCTTCTCTTTCGCTGCGTCAGTGAGGCCGGGCAGCATGGTGATCTTGGCCATCTCGATATCCGGAGTCATGAAGGGCGCGTCGGAACCGTACAGAATGCGCTCTGGGCCCAACTTCCGCAGAGCGTGACGGATCCACACCGGCCAGTTCGCGGACGTCTCGAGGAAGATGTTGCTCGCCTCTCGGGCGGCGATGATCGCGTCCTGGGCCAACTGATATCCCATGTGCTTCAACACGATGGGAACGGAGGGGAATCGTCGCGCGAGACGGAGAAAGCCTGCGGGGTCTGCTGGGGCGTAGCCGGAGTGAAACACCATGGGAAGGCCCAGAGGTTCGGCCACTTCCATCAGCGGGTAGTGCAACCGAGGGTCGTTGAGGCCGAAAGAGTCCCAATCGGAGTGCAACATCATCCCGCGGAAGCCGTACTCGTTGATGCAGCGCTCGAACTCCTCGACTGCGGCGCGCCCCATGTTCGGATTGACTCGGGCGAGTCCGATCATGCGACCTGGGTGTTGCTGCACGGCTTCGTAGGTGGCGCGGTTCGCCTTCACATACGTCGGGTCGTCGAACGTGCCGCCTCCCCAAGCCGGAGGGAAGACCCACGCCTTGGCGATGCCGTATCTGTCCAACAGGCCGACGGTGTCGTCTCCAGAGATGGACTGATCGAAGAACTTCTTGGGCTCGTTGAGGAAACCCGGTCCGATATGGACGTGAACATCGATTATGTTCATTCATGACCTCCTTTGAGGATCGGCGCTGCGAATCGTGATGGCCTGAATCATCGGCACCCCTTAGGCGCGAACGCGAATGCCTGCTCAAGACGTCCTCGTCGTCGAGTCATGCCCAGCCGAACGCAAGCGGAAACGGGGGTTGCGCAGCGACCCCCGGTAACAGCCTTAGGAGCGAGAGGAATCTCATCTTCTAGGCCGCCTCACCTCGCATCGAGACGTGGATCTTCACGACATGCAACGGACTCGAACGATGACGAATCGACGACCGCCTCCTTTGCTTTGCCTAGCATGACGAGTGATTTGATGGTGAAATTCATAGGGGCATTATAGCTACGCTGCGCAAAACGTCAATAGCATCACGCTTAGCTGTGCAAACGCGTGGCCGGGTAAGATGGCACGAGTGGATCTGGAGAACAACGCAGAAGGAGGAGCGATGTTCCGAGACGGGGATGCGGCAGAGACTCAGGCGGGGGCTAACGGCAGGCTCGACGAGCTGGACAAGAAGATCATCATGCAGCTAGCCGAAGATGGCCGCCGCTCGTACAGACAGATAGCGCGTAACCTCGGCATCGCCGAGGGCACTACACGCCTTCGTGCCAACCGTCTCATGGACGAGGGGTACGTGAAGGTAACCGCCGTGGGCACCGCGAACAGGCTCGGTATCGAGGTGGTGGCGGTGACTTTGCTGCAGGTAGAGCCTGGCCACGTCGCCGAGACGGCCGAGCGCCTGGCCACCTACCGCAACGTGCGCTTCGTGGGTATGTCGTTCGGCTCAGCCGACGTGATCATTCAGACGCTACACCGCTCTCAGAACGACCTGTACCGGTTCCTAGCGGAGGAGCTACCCACGGCCCTCCCCACCATCCGAAGCATGGAGACGTTCCAGCTGGCGGAGGTGGTCAAGAGCTCCTGGGATTGGGGGGCTTGGCTCAACCTCGCCACCGAGCGGGGCGCGAGCGAGACTGAAGCATCTTGATATACGACGCTCCCGACCCAACCGTCCCGCTCGCCCGTCGTGACCTCCAACATCGCGGCCACCTTTCAGCCGTTCGCCGCGCGGGCGGGTCGCCCATGGGGAGCTTCGCTCGGCCCCTACCTGCTCTTCGCGGTAAGCGCCTCCATTGTCTTCGCGAGGCGGCGTTCGCGAGTCTCGTCGGTCTTGGCACCGGCGATCGACTCCGCATGCTGCCTCTGGTTGCTGTACGAAAGGGCAGCCCACGCCTTCGCCGCTTCCGGGTTCTCCGCCAGCGCCGCCGCGAGGGCCTCGGGCGGCTCGACGGTGCGGGGCTGGTCGTCGAGCTCGAGAGTGACCTCGACCTCATCGCCGGCGCCGCGGCCGGTCGCCTTGCGAGTCTCGGAGTTGAACGAGATCAGGTACTGCCCACCCATCGGGGTGATCGTGTTCCGGTAGCTGTAGCCGCCGTCGATGGTGACCACGACGGGAACGCGCTTGCCCTTGTTGAAGCCGAGGACGATCTCCTCGGGAACGACGATGCCGACGTTGTTGCCGCCGCTGCCCCAAAGCTTCGTGCGAAAAGTAGCCATGATGAAGCCTCCGATCGCTGAAGCCTAGCTCATCTCAGTCGGCTCATGGCAAGAACCCGCCGCTCGGCCTGGGCTCCATTTCCGCGTCTAGGACGCACCTGCCTTTAGTGGAGCTAAGCGGATTCGAACCCCTGACCTTCTGAATGCCATTCAGATCGACAACGGGGGCAAGTTACAGCTACGTGCTGGTCACCGATCCCGGTAACGACGGCAGCGCCATCTGGCTGGATGGGATCGCCTACTCGTCGCGGTAGAGCCGACAGCCAGGCCTCACGAATCGGCGAGTTCACATACACGAATCGGCGAGCTGAGTTCCACTTTTCGGCGAGTTCGGTTTCACCGATCGGCGAGTTCGAGTAGAGTAGTGCATGGCGGAGCTCGTCAACAGGCACGCGTCGACCGTCGCGAAGGAGCTGCTAGAGCACTTCCCCGGCATCGTCATCGAAGGCGCGAGGCAGGTGGGAAAGAGCACGCTTGCCGCGCAGATCGCCGAACCGGATGCGGTAGTTCGCAACCTCGATCACGAGCAGACTCGCGCAGCTGCAGCCGCCGACCCTGCGGGCTTCGTCGCTGAGGCCGGCGAGCGACAACTCATCATCGACGAGATCCAGCGGCTGCCCGAGCTCACGCTTGCCGTGAAAGCCGCGATCGACACGAACCGTCGACCAGGTCGATTCATCCTGACAGGTTCGTCGAGTCTGTTGCGCATAAGGGGAACCGCAGACAGCCTAGCGGGCAGAGTGGCCCGCGTCACCCTCTATGGTCTGAGTCAGGGTGAGAAGCGGAGGGAGCTAGACGACTTCGTCTCGGCACTGACTCTCAGCCCAAACCCTCTACCGACCGTCACATCCAACCTCGCGCGAAGCGATTATGCACAGATGCTCGCCGTAGGCGCATATCCCGAACTGCGCTCTGCGTCCGACCGGGTTCGCAGCGCATGGATCGACGGGTATCTACAGGGTGTCGTCGGTCGAGACGTCCTAGAGCTTCGGCGGGAGGTGCGTCCGGCACGCTCGATGGCGCTGTTGCGCACCCTTGCGGGCCGTCAGGGCGCGGAGTTGGTGAAAGCGAAGCTCGCCGAAGAGACCAGCGTCCCGCCGCGAACGATCACGGGCTACCTGGACCTGCTCCACGACGTGTGGTTGGTCGCCAGCATCCCGCCATGGACACCGAACCTCGCCAAGCGCGAGGTAGGACGACCGAAGACGTTCGTGGTCGATTCCGCTGTGGCTATGTGGCTCGCCCGGCTCACCCAGCCACAACTGACGCGTCTCGAGTACAGCGAGGCATTCGGCGCGATGCTGGAGGCCTTCGTCGCCTCGGAACTCCTCCGCCAACGCACGTGGTCCGCGCGTCGCTTCGACGTCTATCACTACAGAGATATCGACGGCGACGAGGTCGACCTCGTCATCGAACTAGAGAACGGCTCCGTCATCGGCGTCGAGGTCAAGGCTGCCATCTCGTTCAACGCCAAGCAGTTCAGAGGGCTGACGCGCCTGCGAGACAGGCTCGGCGACCGGTTCCTCGCCGGTGTCGTCCTCAACACCGGAGCGGCCGGATATCGATACTCTGACCGACTCTTCGGAGCACCGATCTCAGCACTCTGGGATCTTGGGTTGATCAGCCACTGCGAGTAGACGACGTTCGCCGCGTCGAGACTGCACCAGGAAACGAAGACCGCTGCCGCCATGGCCCACACGACGATGAGCGCGCATGCGGGTCGGATCATCCGTGACCATCGCATGTTCTCACCTCATGAGAGTTCTGGACGCTTCGTCCTGAACAACGTCCAGATGGTCAACCCAGCCGCCAGACTCCAGAAACTCGGTCCGATGCCGAGCATCACGACGGGGCTAGCCGCGATCAGGAAAGTGACGACCACAGCCACGTGCTGCGAGCGCGCCGCCACCGCCGAAGACAGCGCGGACGCGAGGGTCCCGAGCAGGGCAAGCCCGGCAACGGCCTCGATCAGACCGGCGGGCGCAGCAGCGGCAAGCGCGACGAGCAGCGGCGTGAGAGCACCGAGGACGATGTAACCCCACCCCGCGGTATGCGCGGCGATCCAGCGACGTTTCGGATCCGGATGCGCCTCCTCGGAGGCTGGCAGCGCCGCGGTTATCGCGGCGAGATTGATCGCGTGAGCGCCGGCCGGCGCACCGGCCATCGTCCCGACCCCGGTCGTCAACAGCGCCTCCCGCCACGGCACCTTGTACCCGTGCGCCGCCATGATCGCCAGGCCGGGCACGTTCTGCGAGGCCATCGTGACGATGTAGAGCGGCACCGCGATGCCGACGATCGCCGAGAACGTAAACGACGGCACCGTGAACGTAAGCGTCAACGGAGCGATGAAGATCGTCTCCCCTCGCGCGAGAACCGCCATCACCGCAACAGCAAGGGCGGCCGCGAACGCCAGCGGCGCAGCCCAACGAGGCGCGAACCGGGCGAGCACGATCCACGTGAGCACAACCGGCCCGACGAACAACGGCGCCTGAGAGAGCGCGACAACAGGCTGCACGCACAGGCTCAGCAGAACACCGGCGAGCATCGCCTGCGCCAGGGGCGCCGGGATGGACGCGATCAGCCTGCCGAGACCGGGAAGCGCGGCAGTGAGGACTATCAGCAGACCGGTGACCAAGAACGCGCCCACGGCTGCGGACCAGCCGCCATCGGCGGCACCGGCGGAGACGAGGATCGCCGCGCCCGGCGTCGACCACGCCACCATCAACGGCGTGCGGTGACGCCAGCTCATCCGCACCGTGACAGTGCCCATCAGCACGCACAGCGCGATCAGGCCTGTCGTGGCCTGAGCCGTTGAGCCTCCTACGGCCGCCAGCCCAGCGAGCACGACCACGAACGAACTCGTGAAGCCGACCAGCGCGGTAGTTACCCCAACCGACACCGGTCGCCACACTGATGAGTCCATGAGCAGACACAGTACGTCAGGACGCGGCCCTGCTCATGCAAGAGCTGGCGCTGGAGCGCACCGCATCCGTAACTCGGCTGTCAAACCTCTCGAAAGCGAGAATCCCGGCGGAGTGCCGGGATTCACTTTCCGCGTCTAGGACGCGCTTTCCTTTGGTGGAGCTGAGGGGATTCGAACCCCTGACCTTCTGAATGCCATTCAGACGCGC
>CAYYOK010000020.1:0-38229 GCA_964473205.1 uncultured bacterium
GGAGGCGGAGCTGACCGCCTTCGACGACGTGGCCGCCATCAGTACCTGACCCGCGGGTCGAGGACGGCGTAGAGCACGTCGGTTATCAGGTTGACGACGATCACCGTCAGCGACACCATCAGCAGGATGCCGAGCAGGACGGGGTAGTCGCGGGTGAAGATCGAGTCGTACATCAGCCGGCCGACGCCGGGCCAGCCGAACACCGTCTCGACCAGCGCCGAGCCGGCCACGATGAAGCCGAAGTTGTAGCCGACCACCGTCACAACCGGCAGGGCAGCGGCTCGCAGCGCGTGGCGCCACAGGACGGCGTTCTCCGACAGCCCGCGAGCCTTGGCCGCGAGGATGTACTGGGTGTTCATGACCTCGAGCAGGCTGGCACGCGTCAGGCGCGTGGTTATCGCCATGTAGCGGAACGACAGCGCCACCATCGGCAACGCCATGTGCCGCGCGTAATCGACGACGGCCGCCCAGCCCGTGTACTCGATGCGGACGCTGCGGAAACCGCCGGCCGGCAGCCAGCCGAGCCCGACCGCGAACACGAGGATCAGCAGCTGGCCGAGCCAGAACTCGGGCACCGCGTAGCCGGTGAGCGCGAAACCGGTGGCGAGGGTGTCGCCCGCCGAGTGCGGCTTGCGCGCCGCCAGCACGCCCAGCGCCACGCCTATCGACGTGGCGACCACGATCGTGATCAGCATGAACACGAGGGTGCGCGACAGCCGCTCTAGCAGCAGGTCCAGCACCGGCTGGCGGTTGGCGAACGAGAAGCCCAGGTCGCCCCTTACGACGTTGCCGAGGTAGAGGACCAGGCGCTCGGGCAGCGACTTGTCCAGACCGTAGTCCCGGCGCACGCGCTCGATGTACTCGGGCGGCGCCGGGAACTCACCGATGAGCGTAGTGACGGGGTCGCCGGGCGCGAGGGAGATGAGCAGGAAGTTGACTACCACCACACCGATGACGAGCGGCACCGCGTTGAGGAGCCGACCGCCGATGTAGCGCCAGAGACCCTGTCCCTCGCCTCGCGCCTGATCCACGTCCAAGTCTTCTTCTTTAGGCCCTCAGCCGCTCAGGGAGCGAACCAGAGGAACTCGAGGCCGTCGCGCTGGTCGATCAGCGTGCGCATCCCGCGCAGGTTGCCGGCCGCGGCTTCAGTGCCGAGCTCCTCGAAGATCACCATGGTCGGCACGTCGACGGCCAGGATCGCGTTCACCTGGTCGTAGATGGCCTTGCGTGCGTCCAGGTCGGCGAGAGCGGCCGCCTGGCTCAGCAGCGCGTCGATCTCGGGGTTGGAGTAGCCGGTCGCGTTGACGAACTGGGTGCCGGGAGGCTGGCTGAGGTAGATGCGGTGGTAGCCGATGACCGGGTCACCCGAGGAGGTGAACGACTGCATGCTGATGTCGAAGTCGCCGTTGTAGACGCGCTCGACCATCACGGCGCGCTCGACCGGCTGCAGCTCGAGGGTGATGCCGACCTGCCTGAGCTGGTCGCGCATGATCTCGCCGGCCGCCGCGAACGAGCCGCGGGCGCTGTCGTACACGTAACGCAGGCGCAGGTCGGAGACGCCGGCGTCGGCGAGCAGCTCGCGCGCTCTGGCAGGGTCGTACGGGTAGAGCGTGCGGAAGTCGTAAGCCTCGTCGTAGGCGTAAGGGAAGCCGGCGCCGAACGGACCGGCGGCGGCCAGACCGAGGCCGCCCTGGGCCTGCTCGGTGATCTGCTCGCGGTCGATCGCGTGCATCAGCGCCTGGCGCACGCGCACGTCGTCGAGTCCGGGCGTGTCGTTGTTGAGGAACGCGAAGTAGAGAGCCGGGATCGTCAGGCCGCGCCAGGTCTGGATGTTCGGGTTGGCATCGAGGCGCGGCAGGTCGGCGGGAGCCAGGTAGAAGCCGAACACCAGGTCGGCCTCGCCCGTCTCCAGCGCGATGCTGCGGCCGACGTCCTGCGGGATCACGCGGAAGATCACGCGGTCGAGGAGCGCCACCTCGTCCTGGCGGAAGTAGTCGTCGTAACGGACGATCTCGACGCGCTCGCCCCTAACCCACTGGCTGTAGCGGAACGGACCGCTGCCGATGGGCTCGTTGTTGGCGGGGTTCGTCAGCGGATCGGTGCCCTCGTAGACGTGCTTGGGGAGCACCGGAGCGTCGAACACGGTCAGCAGCCCGAGCAGCGGCGCGTAAGGCTCGCTCAGCGCGATGACGACGGTCTCGTCGTCGGGAGCCTCGATCGAGGCCATCTTGCCGTACGCGGTGATGAAGCGCCCGTGGTTGGGGGCGAGCACCTCGTGCATGCTGTACACGACGTCGGCGCTGGTCACCGGCGTGCCGTCGTGGAAGGTCGCGGCGCGCAGCTTGAAGGTGTAGACGAGGCCGTCGTCGGACACGGTCCACGACTCGGCGAGGTCGCCTTGGCGCGTGCCGTCGTCCATGACGCGCACGAGACCGCTGAAGACGTTAGCGCCTACTGCCGCGACCGGATAGCCGGTGCTGATGCCGGGGTTCAGGTGCTCCGGGTCGGAGCCGAGCACGAGTATCGCGGTGCCGCCGGGAACCGGCGTCTCTTGCGCCACGACCGAGGCTGACGCCATCAACACCGTCAGCAGGACCATCAACGTCTTGGCGAGCGGGTTCTTCATCGTCTTACCTACCTTCTCAGGGCTACTTTCCCCGGGCAGATTCTACCAGCGCCCAAGAGCGCCTCAGGGGCGGCCGACCAGCCAGGTGAGCGCCCACAAGGCGGCCATCCCGACCACGAAGGTGAGCGTGACATTGCGGGTCTTCCAGGCGACCAGAGCCGCCACGACGCCGGCGACCAGCCTCACATCGACCGGGCCGAGAGACACGAGGCTGGGCCGCGCCAGCGCCGGCACGGCAATCGCCGCGAAGACGGCGGCAGGCACGTACCGCAGGGTCCGCCTGACCAGCGGCGGCAGCGGAGCCTCGCTCTTGGAGACCAGGAACGAGGCGCGCTCCGCCAGCGTCACGAGGGCGGCCAGCACGATGATCAGCCATACCTCGGGCCGGCTCATGCTCATCGGCGCACTTCCTCTGCGCGGTCGGCCTGGCTGATGCAGCCAGACGCCTTGATGGGCCGGCTCGTGCTCATCGGCGCACCTCTGCTCTCCGGCGCCCCAGCAGGTCCTCGGCGAGGGTGCCAGCCGCGATGCCCGCCACCGAGGCGACCACCAGGCCCAGGTTGTAGGGCAGGGAAGAGAGCGCAAGGGCGAGAGCGCCGGCGACGACGGCGGCCGTCAGCAGCGGCCTGGTCGTCACCGCGGGCACCAGCAGGGCGAGGAACAGCAGCGGCACCGCGAAGTCGAGCTGCCACGCGGCCGGTAGCTGCGCGCCCAGCACCGCGCCGATGGCGGTGGTGATCAGCCAGACGAAGTACATGGGGACCCCGATGCCCAGCGCGTACTCGAGCCGTGGGAAGGCCTCGCCCTCGCGCGGGTAGCGCAGGATCGTCACGGCGAAGGAGTGGTCGACCATCAGGAAGGACACGAGCAGCCGGCTGGCGAAGCCGTAGCGCTGGAGCCAGGGAGCCAGGGCCAGGCTGTACATCACGTGCCGCAGGTTGACCATCGCGACGGTCAGCAGGATTGCCCAGGTGGCGGCGCCGGAAGCCATCAGCGAGATCGCGGCGAGCTGCGACGCTCCGGCGAAGACGAGCGCCGACATCAGCACGATGTCGAACGGGTGCATCCCGGCGCCGACGGCGCTGACGCCCGTGATCATGCCGAAGGGGCCGGCGCCGAGGAGCATCGGGAGCACGTCCCTGAAGCCCTCGAGGAAGGCGCGCCGCTTCGTCGTCACGCAGGCGAGAGTACCGCGGGCGCCACGCCTCGGTGAGCCGGCGCCGGGTACGCATGAGCGCAGTGTGATTCCCCTGCGGCCGCTGCTTGTGCTAGGCTCTCGGAAACGTTACCGGACGCCAGAGGCGGCTCGCTTTCGAGCTCACAGCTTCTTAGCCGGTTCCGGAAACGTTTCCGGAAGCTGAAAGCTGCCCGAGGGGAGGGCCATGGTTCGGCGGGGCGTACAAGGCAAGGTCACCATCAGAGAGGTCGCAGCCATCGCCGGCGTCGGCATCGCCACCGTCTCGCGGGCCCTCAACGACGATCCCGAGATCTCCGCCGCGACCCGCGAGCGGGTGCTGCGCGCCAGCGAGGCGCTTGGCTACCGTCGCTCCTCCCTCGCCCGCGGCCTGAAGGTCGGCACCACCGACAACGTGGGGGTGGCGGTCATGTCGCGCCACGCCCCCGTGATCCTCAACCCCTTCTACACCGAGGTGATCGGCGGCATCGAGGAGGTGCTTGAGCAGGGCGACAAGCACCTGCTGCTCAGCAGCCTCAAGCGCCGCGAGACCCTGCTCGACCTGGCGCAGGAGGGTCGCGTCGATGGCCTGCTGGTCGTCGGCTGCGACGTCAGCGCCGAGGTCCTCGACCGCCTGCGCGACGGCCGGCTGCCGGTCGTGCTCATCGACAACGCGCACCCCGGCATCCCGTCGGTGGTCAGCGACCACCGCCTGGCCGGCGAGCTGGCGGCCCGCGCCCTGCTGGGCGGCGGCGGGGAGCGCTTCGCCTTCGTGAGCGAGAACCTCGACAACCCCAACTTCGGCGCTCGTCTGGCCGGCTTCAGGGACGAGCTCGGGCGGGCCGGCGCCGAGCTGCCGCCCGAGGCCGTGGCGGCAGGCGGCGACGCCTGGGACGGCGGCTACTACGCCATGGAGCAGGTGCTGGACCGGCTCGAGGACGCGCCCGACGCCGTCTTCGCCGCCAACGATCCGGCCGCCATCAGCGCGGTCAAGGCGCTGGCGGCGCGCGGCCTGCGCGTGCCAGAGGACGTGGCGATCGTCGGCGTCGACGACATCCACCTGGCTGCCTACCACACCCCACCACTGTCGACCGTGCGGGTGGACAAGCAGGGCCTGGGGCGGGCGGGGGCCGAGCTGCTGCTGCGGCGCCTGCAGGGCGACGACGTGCCCGAGCTGACGACCCTGGGTGTCGAGCTGGTCGCAAGGGCGACCACCCGGCCCGACGCGCCGGGCGCTACTCGGCGGGGGAGGCAGCCATGACGACGGCCAGCGCGTCATCCGGTCCCGGCCTCCTGCGCCGCACCTGGCGCGACATCCGCCGCTCGAACCCGATGGGCTACCTCTTCACGCTGCCCTACGTCGTGTTCTTCGCGGTGTTCGTCGCGTACCCCCTCGGCTTCGCGTTCTACCTGACGGTTCACAACTGGAACATCGTCAGCCCCAACAAGCCCTTCGTCGGGACGCGCAACTACGAGATCCTCTTCAGCGACCCGCTGTTCTGGAAGGCGCTCGGCAACACCGCGATCTTCCTTGCCGTGCACATCCCGCTGCAGATCGTCGTCGCGCTGCTGCTCGCGGTGGTGCTGAACCAGCAGATCCGCGGCCGCGGCCTGTTCCGCACCGCCTACTTCCTGCCGTACGTCACCTCGGGCGCGATCGTCAGCCTCATCTGGCTGCGGCTCTACGCCGACGACGGCATGCTCAACCAGCTGCTCGCCACCGTCTCGCTCGGTCCCGTCGGCTGGCTGTCCGACCCCAAGATCGCCATGACGAGCATCGCGGTGATGGCGACCTGGAAGAACGTCGGCTACTACCTGATGATCTTCCTCGCCTCGATGCAGTCGATCCCCGCGCAGCTCTACGAGGAGTCCTACCTCAACGGCGCCAACGCCTGGCAGCGCTTCCGCTACATCACCTTCCCGATGCTCAACCCCGCCTTCATCCTGGTCGTGATCCTCTCGACCATCGGCGGCTTCTCGCTGTTCGTCGAGCCGTTCGTGATGACCGGTGGCGGACCGCTCGACGCCACCCTCAGCCTGGTGCTCTACCTCTACCAGCAGGCGTTCCAGTTCCTGCGCATGGGTTACGCGGCCACCATCGGCGTGGTGCTCGCGCTGCTGATCTTCCTCGTCACCGTGATCCAGCGGCGTTTCCTCGAGCAGGAGGTCGGCTACTGATGACCGACGTGCTGGCAAGGCGCAGCGAGGGCCTCGGCCACGTGGCGCGGCAGGTCCTGTTCTACGCGCTGCTGATCGTCGGCGCGCTGACCTTCCTGCTGCCGTTCCTCTACATGGTCTCGACCAGCTTCAAGGGGCCGCGCGAGCTCTTCGACCTCAACCTGATCCCCCGCGAGCCGACGCTCGACCACTTCCGGGCCGTCTTCACGCAGATCCCGATCTGGCGCGCGCTGTTCAACTCCGCGTTCGTCTACCTGCTGCAGACCGCCAGCGTGCTGGTGTTCTCCTCGATCGTCGGCTACGCTCTCTCGCGGCTCAAGTTCTTCGGGCGCGAGTTCATCTTCAACGTGATCCTGCTGACGATGATGATCCCGGGGCAACTGCTGCTGATCCCGCTCTACGTGCTGGTGGTGGGCTTCGGGTGGGCCGACTCGTACCAGGGCCTGATCGTGCCGGGCATGATCAGCGCCTTCGGCATCTTCATGTTCCGGCAGAACTTCCGCACGATCCCGCAGGAACTGATCGACGCCGCCCGCGTCGACGGCGCCAGCGAGCTGACGATCCTGTTCCGCATCATCTGGCCGCTGTCGGCGCCGGTGCTGATCACCGTCGGGATCTTCACCTTCATGGGCGGCTGGAACGACTTCCTGTGGCCGTCGCTGGTGAACCGCGACATCAGCTTCCAGACCCTGACCCAGATGGTGACGCTCTACGGCATCGGCGGCCAGGCCGGCGGGCAGGCCGGCGCCGTGATGGCCTCGAGCCTGATCGCGGTCCTGCCGATGATCGTCATCTACCTGGTGTTCCAGCGCTACTACCTGCAGGGCATCGCGAGCACGGGGGTCAAAGGGTGAGCGAGAGCGGCGGCTCTGGCCGAGGCAGACGGACTCTAGACGGACGGAAGCGTCCGGGGAGCACGGAGGAGACCATGACGAAGGGACCCGATCAGATGGGGAGGTGGCGGTGGCGGCGGTTGCTGCTGAGCCTGCTGGCGGCGGCGTTCACCGTCGGGGCCGCGCAGACGACGATTACGTTCTGGCCGTCCTCGAACCCAGAGGAGATCGCTTTCGCCAACGCGATCGTGACCCAGTGGAACGCCGACAACCCCGACCTGCAGATCCGCATGCAGCCGCTCCCGGCCAGCCGCTCGACGGAGGAGGTGCTGCTGGCGGCCATCGCGGCCAGGACCACCCCCGACGTGGCGGCGAACATCTACCCGGGCGCCATCAGCCAGTACGTCGAGGCCGGCGGTCTCTACCAGCACGACAGCCTGCCGGGCTTCACCGACTTCATGGTCGCGCGCTCGGGCGAGGACGTCCTGCGGCTCTACACCCACCCCAGCGGCCACGTCTACCAGATCCCGTGGAAGTCCAACCCGGTGCTGTTCGCCTACAACGTCGACCTGCTGGCCGAGGCCGGCATCGAGCCGGAGCAGCTCGCGACCTACTCGGGCTTCCTGGAGGCGGCGCGCACGGTGCACGAGCATTGGGGCGGCGAGAAGTACCTCTACGCCCCCACCGTCGACGTCACCTGGTGGCAGCGCTTCTTCGACTTCTACACGCTGTACATCGCCGCCTCGGAGGGTCAGACGCTGCTCGACGAGCAGGGCAGGGTGATCTTCGACAACGAGGCCGGCCGGCAGGTCTTCGAGTTCCTCGGTGCCATCTTCGGCCAGGGCTACGCGCCCAAGGGCCAGTCGGCGCAGAACCGCTTCTTCCAGGGTCAGGTGCTGGTCGAGCAGGCCGGTCCGTTCACGATGCCCTTCTACCAGAACAACGCGCCCGAGGGCTTCCGCTTCGCGCTGATCCCGCCGCCGGTGCCGGACGCGTTGGCCGGCCGTCCCGTGTTCACCTACGGCGACCCGAAGAACATCGCGATCTTCACCAACAGCCGTCACGCCGAGGAGTCGTGGCGCTTCATCCAGTACATACTCGCGCCGGAGAACGACGCCCTGTTCATGGAGATCACGGGGCAGATCCCGTACCGGCTCGGGATGGACACCGACCCGCTGTTCGAAGGCGTGCTGGCGGCCAAGCCCAACCTGCCGCCGTTCCTGGAGCAGAGCGCGCGGACCCGAGGCGTCGACGACACGCCTTACCTCATCGAGATCTTCAGCGCCATCAGCCGCGAGTACGAGGCTGCGGTGGTGCAGGGAGTGAGGACGCCTGAGGAGGGCCTGCGGCGCGCCGCCCAGCGGGCACGCGACATCATCAGCGGCTTCTACTGAGCCGCCGTCTTCAGAGAGGAGCCGATCCAAGCCATGGCAAGCCATAGGAGGAAGAGCATGAGGAAGGTCCTAGTCACGTTGTTGGTGTTCCTGACCGCCGCGTTCGCGGCGGCCGAGACGCGCTCGATCACGGTCGGCGTCGAGTCGTTGACCGGCCGGCCGGTGCCCGTCTCTTTCGACCTGCTGACGCTGCGCGACGCCTTCGGGGCCGAGTTCCCGATGGACTGGAGCAGCCTCAAGGTCACCGTCGGTGGGGAAGAGGTTCCGTACCAGATCGACGATGTCGACCTCAACGGCCGCATCTCGGCTGGTGACCAGGTCGGCTTCCTGGCCGCAGGCCCCGCGGTCATCGAGATCAGCGACGCTCCCGGCGACGGCGCAGACTACCCATCCGCTTTCACTCTCAGCGGCGACGACCCGGTCGTGATCGCGAGCACCGTCACCCCAGGCTTCGTCGTCGAGGTGCCGGCGCACGGCCTCTCGCGCATCGTCGGCCTCGGCGGCACGCAGGAGCTCCTCGCCAACGAGATCGGCATCCTGCGCTTCAGCGGCTTCCCGGAGAGCACCTACTGGGCCAACGGCCAGCTCGGTCCGCACGAGGAGTACACCAACCTCGAGGCTGGTGGCATGCGTCACGTCGGCACGACCGTCCTGGACGCCGGCCCGGCGCGCGTGACGGTGGTGGCCGAGTACGCTTCCGACCGCTTCGTGGGTCTGAGGCAGCGCCTCGTCACGCACGTCTACGCAAGCGGCGACGTCGAGGTCGTCAACTCCGTGAGCTTCGGCGGCTACAGCGACATGATGAAGCTGCAGAGCATGGCCACGGCCGTCATGAGCCAGGCCGACCTCGAGTCCCTGCACCTGATGCCGGTGTTCCGCCGCCTGCTGTGGTCCGACCAGCTCGGCGGCACGGCGCTCGACTACTTCAGCGAGCGCAACGCCACCACCACCGTCGACGGCGCCCCGTACCTCTCGTTCAGGGCCGACGACAACCTCAGCCCGCTGTACTGGGGCGCGACCTACATCTTCGCCTCGGCCGAGCCGTGGCGCGCCAACTACAGCCCGAGCCTCGGACTGGGCGTCGCGGAGCTGGCCCACGCGACCCCGACCATCGCCGACGACTACGACGAGTGGCTCTCGGGCGACACCTGGGTCTTCGAGTCGCAGGAGTTCCGCACCGGCGTGTTCAAGTGGACCGCCGACGAGTTCGGCACCTACGAGTCGACCGCCAACATCACGCCTTCAGAGGCCAACCACTACCTGCCCGGCGACACCGCGACCTTCCACGTGACCTACAGCGCCTTCGAGGCCGCGACCGCCGAGGACGCCATTCGCTACGCCCGCGACCGGCAGGCGGAGCTGGCGAGCGTGAGCTTGGAGTGATCAGAAGGTTCGTTCAGCACGGTCAAGGGGGCGCGGTTCGCCGCGTCCCCTCGCCCGTGGCGTCTTTGCTGGCGCGCCCGCTGGTAGTCCTGGCGTGCTTCTTCGGCATGGCGGCGGCCCAGACCGCGCCCGGCACCGAGGCGGTGCCCGCCGCCGAGCCAGCCATCACCAACCTTGACCACCTGAAGGTGCTCACGACCGAGTTCGATGTCGAGGGCGAGACGCTCCTGGGCGTGTGGATTTACGCGGAGCCGAGCCCCACCGAGCCGGGTGTGTACGTCGGCCGCGAAGCACCGGGTGAGGGCGTCACGGACCTCGACGACGTCGCTCGCGCGGCCGTCGCCTATCTTTGGCACTACGACGCGACCGGCGACGAGGAGTCGCTGGCACTGGCGCGCGGCCTGCTCGGCTACGTGCTGGCCATGCAGGCTGACGACGGCGAGTTCTACAACTTCGTGTTCGCCGACGGCAGCATCAACCGGCTCGGCATCACCAGCCGCAAGGGCGCCGGGTTCTGGGCCGCCCGCGGACTGTGGTCGCTCGCCGAGGGCATGAGGACGTTCGCAGACATCGACCCTGAGCTCAGCGCCGAGCTGCGCGAGGCGTTCCTTAGGGGCCTGCCGCCGTTCGAGGCCAAGATCGCCCCGGCGTACGGCCAGTTCCGCTCGCGTCACGGCTTCGAAGCCCCGGCCTGGCTGCCCGACGACGGCGCCGACGTGGCGTCGAACCTGCTGCTGGGCCTCGCTATCTTCCTGCAAGTCGAAGACCACCCTGACGTCAGGCATCTCATGGAGCTGGTCGCCGACGGCCTGACGGCCTTCCAGTACGGGCCGGCTGGGGAGTACCCGTTCCTCGCGCATCCCTCGTTCGCCCGCGACCCGCTCGACTGGCACGCCTGGGGCAGCCGGCAGACGCAGGCGCTCGCGGCCGCGGCTCTGGCGGGCGGCGCCGACCCTGCCTACCTGGCCTCCGCCGAGGCCGAGGCTGCGCACTTCTTCGTGCACCTCCTCGTCGACCGCGGACCCTACTCGAACATGAACCCGGCCGTGCGGGTCTACCCGCAGATCGCCTACGGCATGGAGTCGATCGCCAGCGGCCTCTTCGCGCTGGCCGACGCCACCGGCAAGGACGTCTACGAGCGCCTCGGCGGCCTGATGACCGGCTGGCTGCTCGGCAACAACACGTTGCGGCAGCCGCTCTACGACCCGGCCACCGGACGCGTCTACGACGGACTCGAACGAGGCGTCATCAACCGCAACTCCGGCGCGGAGTCGACGATCACGGGGCTCATGGCGTTGATCCAGACCGAGTCGCGCCCGGCGGCGCGCTCGATGCTCGACTACGTGTGGCTCGAGGCGCTGAGCGAGTTCTCGGTCGAGGCAGAGACCGGCTCCGACTTCGGCGAGGCCCCCGTCACCGAGGTGGACGGCACCGCCAGCGGCCAGCTCGCCGCCGTGCTCAGGCCCGGTGCCAGCCTGGCGCTCCGCGCTGAGGTGCCCGCCAGCGGCAGCTACCTCGTCTACGTCCTCTACCGCGACGAGCCGTGGGACGCGAGCGCCGCGGTGTTCGTCGGCCGAGAGCGCCTTGCTACCTTCGCGACCAGCGCTGCGCAGGAGTCGCGCTTCAAGCTGGCCGAGCTCGGCGAGGTCGAGCTCGAGGCCGGACCGCTCAGCCTCACTGTCAGCCATGCGGGCGGCCGCGACCTGCGCTTCGACGCGCTGCTGTTCCGCCCGGCCGTGTCGTGGAAGCTCTACGGGCGCGAGGGCAGCAGGCTCCTCCTGGTGAAGAGCTGGTCGCCGCGCGCCGAGAGGTTCGAGATCCCGGCGGCAGCGAGCGGCGCCGCCTCGGTGGCGGTCTACGACGCGACGGCCGCTCAGACCGGCGCCGAGCACGAGGACGGCTGGCTGCAGCTACCGCCCTACGGCTTCGCCCTCGTCGAGTGGCGAGACGATTCGCCGCTGCCTAGGCTGCTCAGCGCCGACGCGCGCGTCGGTCCACTGCTCGAGGTGTCGGAGGCTCTCGCCGAGGACGCCTTTGCGGCGCTCGACCTGGGCGAGGCTTTCAACGCCGACGCGTTCTCGCTCTCCTCGAGGCCTCAGCGCGGCAACTTCGACAACCGCTCGGGCGTGTTCGGTGCCACCTACCCGGCCGAGCGCGCGCCGGCCGCCTCTTCGCGCTTCGAGTCCTCGGGCGCGGTCTTCCTGTTCCCGCCGACCGATACCGAGTCGAACAACGTCGTGATGCTCGGCCAGCGCCTCGCCGTCCCGCCCGGCGCTTACGCAGCCCTGCACCTGCTGGCGTCGTCGGAGCAGGGCAACTACGAGGCGCCCCTGCGGCTCGTCTACGGCGACGGCAGCGTAGACGAGCTCGTGCTCGGGCTGTCGGACTGGTGCCAGCTTCCACGCTACGGCGAGGAGGTGGCGGTCGAGTTCGCGCAGCGTCGCGGCGCCAGCGGCGCCGTGGAGCGGATCACCTGCCGCATCTTCCACCAGGTGCTCCCCGTCGACCCCTCCAAGGAGCTGACGCGCATCGAGCTGCCCGACCGTGAGACGATGCACCTGTTCGCGCTCACCCTCGAGCGCGCCAACCCTACCCACCAGGAGTCGCCATGAGGCTCAAGCGCCACCCCGCCAACCCGGTCCTGAAGCCGAACCCGTTCAACGAGTGGGAGGCGCTCAACGTCTTCAACCCTTCGGTGGTGGTGCACGACGGCCTGTTCCACATGCACTACCGCGCGCAGGGGACCGACTACGTCTCGTACATCGGCTACGCGGTTTCGGAGGACGGCGTCACCTGGAACCGCCTGCAGCGACCGGTGCTGTCGCCGGCGTCGGAGCTCGAGGCGCGCGGGGTGGAGGACCCGCGCGTCACCGAGATCGACGGGCGCTTCTACATGGCTTACACCGCCTACGGCCGGGCCGGGGTCCATCCGGAGGTCGGCGCCACCGCGACAGGCATCACCCCGATGTACGCGGTCAGCGACAACCTCATCACCTGGGAGCGCATCGGGCCCGTGGTGGTGGGCGAGGATAACAAGGACCACGCGCTGTTTCCCGAGCGCGTCGGCGGGCGCTACGTCACCTTCCACCGGCGGCCGCCCTCGATCTGGCTGGCGTTCTCCGACGACCTGAGGCAGTGGGGCTCGCACGTCGAGATCATGCGGCCGCGGCCGGGCGCCTGGGACGGCAAGCGCATCGGCGCCGGCGGGCCTCCCATCAGGACCGATGCGGGTTGGCTGATCCTCTATCACGGCTACGACGAGTCACACGTCTACTGCATGGGCACCGCGCTCCTCGACCTCGAGGATCCCACCAGGGTAGTGAAGCGGCCGCGCACCGCGGTGCTGGTCCCGCAGGAGACCTGGGAGATAAAGGGCGACGTGCCCAACGTTGTGTTCGGCACGGCGAACCCCGTGGTAGACGGAGAGGTCTATCTGTATTACGGAGGCGCCGACAGGGTCATCGGGCTGGCCACCGCGCCACTCGACGAGCTGCTCGCCTGGACGATTGCCGAGGGCTGAGCCGCGTAGCGCCCTAGTCATGGCGCCCTAATGTCAACCTGACATTGACACCAAGACCTTAGTCAAGTTATCCTTGACACGAATCGCTGGGCGGCCGCGCCGGATGCGCCGGCGGGCCGCTGGCTGGCGGGAGGCCGCTATGAGCGCGAACCCCGAGACACGTGTCGACGAGGAGCGGTTGGCCGAGACCTTGTCGGCGGCGCTGGCCGAGGCGGCCGAGGGTGCGGAGCGGCGCATCGCCAATGATCCGGCCGCCTACCTCGATCTCGTAGCCGTGGCCGCGAAGGCCGAGAGCCAGACCGTGGACCTGCTCAGGTCGGCGGTCACGGCGGCGCGGTCGGCGGGGCAGAGCTGGGAGGCGATAGGCGCGCGCCTGGGCATCTCGCGTCAGGCCGCTCAGCAGCGCTTCGGTCGTGACCAGGCGGGTGGGGCGAGCGAGCCCGAAGGTCAGGTCGTGGACGCTGCGGCGGGAGAGGTCGCCACCCCTGATAGCGGACAGGCTCAGTCGCGGCCCGGGCGGTCGTCGGGCGAGGTGCGAGTCGTCTCCGGGCTGACAGCCTTCAACGAGATGCGCGCCCTCGAGACCATCGGCCGCTACGGCTGGCACTCCATCGGCTACGGCGCCTTCCACCACGTGGTGCGCCGCTCCCCCAACCAGTGGGAGCATCTTCGGTTGTTCGCCGCTACCGATGCCGTGCAGGTCTTGCTGGCCGAAGGCTGGGAGCGGGTCGGTCAGGCCTCGTTCCCGTGGATCTACCTCAAGCACGAGCTCGACGTGCCGGCGCTGGCTGAGCCGGGCGGCGTCGGCTCGGTGCTCGGCCTGCGCTGAGCGGTACCTGCTACTTCCCGGCGAAGCTCAGGTCGGCCACCGAGAGGCTCGGCACGTAGAAGAACCCTCCCTGGAACGACGGCAGCCACGCCGGATCGTCTCCGACCGCCTCGATCTGCTCGAGCAGCTCGAAGAGGTTGAACGAGATGGCGAAATCGTCGACGGGCGACTGCTCGCCGCCGCGCATCTCCATCCCCATCGCCTGGAGGCTGACGTCGCCCGTTATCGGGTTGGCGCCCGCGTGTAGGCCCATCAGATCGGTCACCAGGATCCCGTCGCCCGCTGGGATGCCCGAGCCGGCCTCGAGGATGAGGTTGGTGGGGCTGACGCTCAGCGTGCTGGCGTAGCTGCGGGAGGCGTGGCCGGTGTTGACCTGGCCCAGGCGGCGAGCCGTGTCCGAGTTGTGCAGGAACGAGCGCAGCACGCCCGCCTCGATCAGCGTGAGGCGCCGAGCCGGGGTGCCCTCCGAGTCGAACGGCCGGCTGCCCATGCCGCCAGGGAGCGTCGCGTCGTCGACGAGCGTGATCAGCTCCGACGCGATCCGCTCGCCGCGCTTGCCGCCCAGGCCGCTCTTGCCCTCGACGACGCTCTTGGCGGACAGCGCGAACGCCAGGAGGCCGAGGAGGTCGGACACGACCTCGGGCTCGAACACGGCGCGGCGACGGCCCGTCACGAGCGGCTTGGCGCCGAGGTGCCTGCCTACGCGCCTCAGCGCGGTCTGAGCCGTGACCCCAGGCTCGAGCTGGTAGAAGTCCGGCTTCACCGAGTACTCGTAGCCCTGCTTCACGCTCGCGCCGTCTCGCATCACCAAAGCGGCGAGAAGGATCGGGATGCCGTTGCGGTAACCGCCCTCGACTCCTTTGGTCGAGCCGACCTCGACCTCCTGCGCCATCTCCATGTACCGCGCGAACTGCACTGCCTGCACGCGTGGGTCGGCAGCGAGCACGCCTTCGAGTTGGGTGGCGGCAGCCGACTTCGCCTCCAGCGGCGCTGACAGCCCCTCGCTCAGCAGGTCGTGGCGGCCGAGCGCTTGACCGACGGGGAGCGCCGCCTGGCTGGGCGGCTGCAGCATGGCGTTCTCGATCGCCTCGTCGAGCACCCAGGCGAGCGCCTCCTCGGAGAGCTCCTCGGTCGAGGCGTAGCCGACACGGCCGTCCACGACGGCGCGCACGCCGACGCCGCCGCGCGACGACGAGGTGATGTTGGTGGTCCGACCGGCTTCCGCCTCGACGCTCAGCCGGTCGTCGCGGGTGGCTAGGACCTCGACGTCGGCGCCGCGCTTGGCGGCCTCGCGGAGCAGCCAGCTCTTCGCTTCCGTGACCTTCACGCTTCGCCTCCGACCACGATCTCGCTGACCAACAGGTGCGGCTGCCCTACCTCGGTCGGCACGGAGCCGGACAGCGAGCCGCACATGCCTGGCTCGTTGGACTGATCGTCGGACACGGCCACGATCTTCTTGATGGTGTCGGGGCCCTTGCCGAGCAGCATCGCGCCGCGCACCGGCTCGGCGATCTCGCCGTTCCTGATCAGGTAACCCTCGGTGACCGCGAAGTTGTACTCACCAGAGCCGGGCCTGACCTGCCCGCCACCGAGGTTCTTGGCGTAGAGCCCGAACTCGATGCCGTCGAACAGCCGCTCCTTGGGGGTGTCGCCGTTGGTGACGAAGGTGTTGCGCATGCGCGAGGTTGGGGCGAAGGTGTAGTCCTGCCGGCGTCCCGAGCCGGTCGGCCGGTAGCCAGTCTTGAGGCTGCCCCAGCGGTCGACCATGTAGCTCTTCAGCACGCCGTCCTCGATCAGCACCGTGCGCTCGGTCTCCATGCCCTCGTCGTCGAAGCGCGTCGAGCCCCAGGCGTGCGGGATCGTGCCGTCGTCGACGTAGGTGACGACCTCGCTGGCGATCTGCTGCCCGAGCATCCCGGACAGGGCGGAGGCGTTACGCGCCACGGCGGTCGTCTCGAGCAGGTGACCTAAGGCCTCGTGGAAGATCACGCCGCCGAAGGCGTTGCCCATCACGACCGGCATCGTGCCGGCCGGGGCCTTCCTGGCCCTGAGGTTGACGAGAGCCCGTTCGGCAGCGTCGCGTCCTACCGTCTCGGGCAGATAGCGGTCGAACAGCTCGAGCCCGACCGACAGCCCCGGCCCGACCAGCGCCGTCTGCGTCTCCTTGCCGTCCGAGGCGATGACGGTCGCGACGACGCGCGTCCTGACGCGGCGGTCGTTGGCCCACACGCCGTCGGTGTTCGCGATGCTGACGTCCTGCTCGATCTCGTGCAGCCGAGCCTCGACCTGCTTGACCTCGGGCGCGATCCGCGCGCCGGCGTCGACCTCGCGCAGCCGCTCGAGACGCCAGCGCTTGTCGCGGGCATCGGCCGCGATCTCCGGGTCGTGGGGGTTCGGGCCGGCGCCCAGCTTGCGCAGGTCGATGCCGCCCTGACCGCTCGCGTCGGGTCTTCCGGCGGAGGCGCCCTTGAGCCCGACCAGCGCGTCGAGAAGCGCGGTCAGCGACTCCTCGCCGAGGTCGTTGGTGTAGCCGTAGATCACGTCGTGGCCGAAGAAGAGGCGCACGCCGGCGCCGAGGTCGATGTTGCTCGTCGCCTCCTCGACCTCGGCGTTGATGGTCCTGAGCTGCCGGCGGCGCCAGCGCTCGACGTAGAGCTCGGCGAAGTCGGCGCCGTGACCGCGCGCCCGGCCGAGAAGGTTGGTTACTGCGCTCTCTGAAAGCATCGGAGCATCATAGCTTGGCGCCGATGTAGGCGAGAGACTATGAGAGTTCGTTGAGTGGACTCCGTTTCGCTCGGGTTGGTCATTCCGGCGAGATCACAGGCACGGGTACGTTGCTGTCTGCGAGGGTCCCGTCACCCAACTGACCCCAGAGGTTGGCGCCCCAGCACCAGGCGCCGTTCGCGTTCAGGGCGCAGGAGTGGTCGTAGCCGCTGGTAAGGTCGGTATAGAGCCGGCCGCCGCTGACGGCGATGGGGATGTTGCTACCGAGATCCAGCCCGTCGCCCATCTGCCCTTCTGCGCCGTAGCCCCAACACCATGCCCGACCTCCGGAGCTCTTGCCGAGTGCGCACGTGTGCATGGCGCCTGTCGATATCGCCAAGAACGTGCCTGCCAGCACCTGGATGGGTACTCCCTTGTTGTCCCAGTCGCCGACGCCCAGTTGCCCGTACTCGTTGTAGCCCCAGCACCAGGCGAGACCGCCGGTGTTCTTGCCCAGTCCGCAGGTGTGCAAGAAGCCCGTCGCGATGGCCGTGAAGGCGCCGGCGGAGACAGGCTCGGGAACCAACGCGATCATCGAGCCGTTTCCGAGCTGGCCGTAGATCCCGTTGCCCCAGCACCAGGCGTAGCCTCCGGATGTGGCCTCGAGCGCGCAGGTGTGCCCGACGCCGGCCGAGATCGCGGTGAAGGACATCGCGCCCGAGACGGGCGTGGGTACGTTGGCATCGACGTTAGTGCCGTCTCCGCGCTGACCGTGATCGTTGAGGCCCCAGCAGAGGGCCAGTCCGTCCAGGTCTAGGCCACAAGTGTGCAGGAAGCCGGCGCTGATGTGGGAGAACTCGAAGCCGGTCACCTGAACGGGTTCGAGGCTGTCTTCGTTGTTCCCGATGCCGAGTTGACCGTGATCGTTGGTTCCCCAACACCACGCGGTGCCGTCCTCGTCAAGGCCGCATGTGTGCTCCAGGCCGGCGGTCACCGTCACGAAATCGTGCCCGCCTATGACAGGTAGAGGCTTCGAGGAGTCGTCGGTGCCCCCGTTGCCGAGTTGCCCGAACTCGTTATGACCCCAGCACCAAGCGTCGCCGGCCGCATCGACGGCGCAGGTGTGGTCAGCGCCGCCCTCCACATCAACGAGCGCGGGCGGCAGCGGCGGCGGTGTCGCGCAGGCTGCCAATGCAAGCAGCGCCAGACCCAGTCCGAGGAGCGAGTACCTGTTTCGCCTCATGAGTGCCATCCTTTCGCCAGCGAGGCTAGGGACCAGGCGTGTCACCGGGCGTGTCATGCGGGGTGTCATGAGGCGTGTCGCGAGGCCCGTGGTGAGATGTGCAGTGAGGCGTGTAGCGAGACGTGTCGCCGCCCGAATTGCCTAGACTGCTCCATGGCCGAAGGGAAGCTGTACGTGCAGCTTCTGGGTGAGCCGGGTTTGGTGTTCCCCTCCGGCACGCAGCGCTTGCCCTCCGACAAGCGCGCCTACCTACTGACGTATCTGGCTTGCGCCGCCGACTGGGTGAGCCGCGACCGGCTGTCGCGGCTGTTCTGGCCCGACCACGACGTGAGCGAGGCGCGCCACAACCTCAGGCAACTGCTCAAGCGGACGCGCAGCCTCTCATGGAGCCGCGAGTTGGAGACAGCCGGGGAGGGGTCCGACCAGCGCCTGCGCTGGATGCCGGCGTCCGACCTGTCCTCGCTCGAAGAGGCGCTGGCGGTCGGCGACCGCGACCGAGCCGTGACGCTGTACCGAGGGCCGTTGCTCGAAGGCGTCAAGGCCGACGACGTGCCCGAGTTCGCCTCCTGGCTGGGCGTGGAGCGCTGCCGGATCGAGAGCCGTTTCAGAGACGGCATGCTGGCACACGCCGAGTCGCTGATCGAGGATCGGCGTCATGCTGCTGCGGTCGAGATTCTGGCCATGCTGCTGCGGATCGACCCGTTGGACGAGGAGGCTCTGCGCGCCTACCTGGTCGCGGCGGCTGGAGCCAATGACCGGCGTGGTGCGATCGAGGAGTACCGCCGGTTCGCGGCTCGCCTGGGCTCGGAGTTCTCGCTGGAGCCGACCGCTGCGACCGAGAGGCTGATCGCTCAGATCGTCGAAGGCCGATCAGGTATCGAGCCAGTACCGACTGGGGCAGCGGCTTCGCGCACGAGGGCTGTGTCGGACGCCGGGGCGAGCTCTGCCCTAGCACCGACCGGCCGCCTCAAGGCAGCACCCTCATCGCCTATGGTCGGCCGCGAGTTGGAGTTGGCCGACCTGGGCCGACTTCTCGGTGGTGAGGACTGCCGCCTGCTCAGCGTGACGGGTCCCGGCGGCGTCGGCAAGTCGCGACTGGTCATGCAAGCTTACGAGGAGCTCGCCGCTGGGTTCGAAGGTGGCGCGGTCGTCGTGCCGCTCGGGCCTGAATCGTCGGCCGCGGCACTGGCTGCGGTCATCGCGCAGGCGATGGCTCTGCCTGCCGGCGGAAGGCCGCTCGAGGCGGTCGTCGGCGCGATAGGCGAGAAGCGACTGCTGCTGATCCTCGACGACCTCGATGGTGTCGATGACGTCGTCGCGCCGATCACCGAGCTGCTGAGCCGCTGCCGGCGGCTCTCGATACTCACCACCTCGCGCGAACGGCTCAACCTGGCCGCTGAGCGGGTGTTGCCGCTCGAAGGGCTTGCGTATCCGCCAGCGGGAACGGCCGTGGAGGATCTCCTCGCCTATGACGCTGTGCGGCTGTTTTTCGGGCGGGCGCAGTGGGTCAGACCCGACTTCTACCTCACCGAGTCCGATGCGCCGCATCTGATCGCCATCTGCGCGCAGGTGGCGGGCTTGCCGCTCGGCATCGAGCTCGCTGCCGCGTGGGTGAGGCTGCTGAGCTGCGCTCAGATCGACGATGAGCTTCACGCGGGCCTGGATCTGCTGGACAGGTCGCCATCGGACGTGCACGAGCGGCACCGCAGCGTTCGCGCGAGTTTCGAGCACTCGTGGAGGCGGCTGACGCTCGACGAGCAGCACGCACTGAGCCAGCTCACGGTGTTCAAGGGCGGCTTCGACGCGGTTGACGCCCGGCTGGTCGCCGAGACTCCACTGGTCGTGCTGGCAGCCCTGGTCGACAAGTCGCTGCTGCGCGTGGAGGCCGCGGGCCGCTTCGCCATCCATCCGTTGCTGCATCGGTTCGCGGGCGAGAAGCTCGGCCAGGCTGAGATGCGCGGCGCCAGGGACTCTCACTCTCTCTACTACCTTCGTCGGCTGGAGAGCCTGGCCGAGCTGAAGGACGATGCTCGCCGCGAGAGCATAGCTTGGCTAGCGCGCGGCTTCGAGGACGTAGCGGAAGCCTGGCGCTGGGCGTCGGCCTCGGCAGCGACCCAGGAGCCGGACCGAGAACGCTCGCTCGCCCGGTCGGCTGACTGGTCGGTCGCCGACCTGGCGCATCTGAGTTGGTCGCTCGTCGCGCTATGCGAGGTGCTGGGACGTTACAGCGAAGGCGCAGACCTACTAGGTGTCGCCTGCCAGGCATCAGCCGAGCCGGCCGCGGACGCCGCCTCAGCGCTTGGGACACTCATGATTCAGCGCGCCTGGCTTCTAGCGAGGATCGGCCGGCTCAGTGACGCTCGAGCCGATGCTGATCGCGGCATCGAGCTTCTGGGACCGCGCTCTAAGTCCAGCCGCGCTCATCGCGTGGCGCTCAACACCTCGGGCAGCGTCGCGTTGCAAGAGGGCCGCTACACGGAAGCAGAGGTGAGCTTCGAAAGGGCCCTGAGGCTGGCCGAGGTGCGCGGCGCCGCGGGCGAGATGGCTGACTTCCTCGGCAACCTCGGCGTAGCCAGGCAGCTGCAGGGCGATCGGCAGGGAGCGGCCGAGCGTTTCCGGCGGCAGCTCGCGATCAGGCGCGAGTCGGGCGACTCGAGAGGAGTCGTGTTGACGCTCAGCAACCTGGGCAACGTGCTGCGGCTGATCGGCGATCGGGAGGGGGCGAGGTCGCAGCTGGAGGAGGGCCTGGACCTGGCACTGAGGAACGGCGTGCGAACGGTGCTGCCGAACCTCCGGATCAACCTTGGGGTCCTCGCTTACGAGCTCGGCGAGCATGCGCACGCCTCAGAGCACTTCAAGGCCGCGCTGGAGAACGCCAGAGACGTCGGACGCCCGGCTCTGGAAGCGAACGCCCTGCACCAGCTGGGCCGCATCGCTCTCGAGGCAAGTGAGCCGCTCGTTGCGCAAGACCGGTTCGCGCGTGCGTTGAACCTCGTCACAGCCGGCGGAAACCTCGCCGCGGTCCTCGACAACCTGGCTGGACTCGCGTGGGTGAGGTCCCAGCTCGAGGATCGCTCCAGCGCGGGGGTATGGGCTCGCATCGTCGCGGAACATCCGGCCTCCTCACCTGGAACCAGGAGCTGGGCAGGCGAGCTGCTCGATCTGCTCGCGAGCGGTCATGCGCCGACATCAGAGATCGACACGGCCGTGGAGGCGTCCGTCATCGGTCAGACGGTCGAGGACGTGTTGAAGGTGCTGGAGGTTGGTGGGTCGGATGCTCGTCCTACCTTCTATTCCTCGAAGTGCAGCTCGGGCGGCCGCTAGACGTTTGACACCCTTCTGGCGCCGCCGCTATAGTTCTCGATGCTCGCTCTGTCCGGGACACGGCGCATCGGCGCAAGGCGCGGGTTCCCAGCGGTTCAGAGCCTGGTAGACTGAGCGGGCCTGGGTCGACCGGAGGGTTGGCCGAGCGGTTGAAGGCGGCGGTCTTGAAAACCGTAGACGGGGCAACTCGTCCGGGGGTTCGAATCCCTCACCCTCCGCCAAGCACGTCAGCCGCGACAACCTGAGCACGACTTGCGCAGGGACTGGAGAGGTGGCCGAGCGGCTGAAGGCGCTCCCCTGCTAAGGGAGTATGGGGGCCTAAACCTCCATCGAGGGTTCGAATCCCTCCCTCTCCGCCAATGAGATCTCTCAGGAGATAGGCAACGCCCGAACCTGTTTCGTCGGTTCGGACGTTCGTTGCCCATGGCGGCTGGGTGGTCAACTGGGAGCTCTGGGCAGCAGTTCGAGCTGCCGAGCAGAGGGTGGCGCTGCATCGCCTACGACCACCTGGGCTCGGGCGAGACGGTAGTGCCGAGGGAGGGCAGCGGCCATGTTCCAATCATGACGCGGCCGGAGGAAGTAGTCCGCGCCAATCAGGGCGCACTTCGGCTGAGGCGCACCCTCAAAGGAGCGCCGCCACCTTCTTCGCAGTCGCCTTGGCCGAGAAGGGGTTCTGCCCTGTCACGAGGCGGCCGTCCACCACGACATGAGAGACGAACGGCAGCAGGGCCTTCTGGTAGAGAGCGCCGCGCTTCCTCATCTCTTCCTCCGCGTTGTAGGGCATCTTCTTCGCGACCCCGGCCAGCACCTCTTCCGCCCACGAGAAGCCGGTGAGGCGCTTGCCGGCGACGAGCAGCTCGCCGCCTGACAGCTTGGTGTTCAGCAGGCCGCAGTAGCCGTGGCAGACGGAGGAGACGATGCCACCGCGCTCCCAGATCGCGCGCGTGATGGCCTGAATCTCTTCAGCGTCGGGGAAGTCCCACATGACCGCGTGGCCACCGGTGAAGTAGATGGCGTCGTAGGCCGCCGGCTCGATCTCGTCCGGGCGGGCGGTCGAGGTCAGCAGCGCCATGCGGCTTCCGTCCGCCAGCCACGCTTTCGCCGAGGCGTCCAGAAGCGGCCATCTGAGCGCGCGCGGCTCCAGCGGCGACTGACCGCCTCGTGGGCTCACTATGCTCTGCTCGAAGCCATGCGCGGCGAAGACGTCCCAGGCGTGCGTCAGCTCCGACAACCACAAGCCGGTCGGCTCGGACGGATCGTCGTAGTGGGCGACGTTGCTCACGACATGGAGAATGCGTTTGCTCACGGTCGAGCTCCCCTCGCGTAATCGCCTTCACCACACGGCCTCTACGAGCACCGTGATCCCGGCCAACGCCAGCCCCATGATCGGAACGAGCAGGATCGGCCAAGGCACCGGCCGCGGGAAGAGGACACGCAGATGATAGCCGTAGTCGCGGTAAGCGGGATGGCCCTTCGTGCCTGGGAGCACCAGGAAGTCTGGTTGCCATACGCCCAGGACCAGCCAGTCGAGGATGAGCAGGTCGAAGACATGCAGGACCAGCATCAAGGTCGCGCCGAAGGCGAAGGCTGGCCAGAAACCGATATCGCCGCCGGCCGCGGTTCGCAGTGCCTGCAGGCCGAAGGCGGTGGTGGCGACGAACGCGAGCAGCAGCAGTACGGCCATGACGCCTTGTACGCGGCGGCCCCTGGCCGACTGGGGCTTGCCGTAAGCGTCGCGCAGGCTCGGAGGGTAGTCGTTGAGCATGGCGTCGCGTGCGGCGAGGGCTCCGCCGAGAAGGATGAGGCTGAAGAGGCCGGCGAAGGCAGCGCCCCAGGTCGCGCTCGTCATCAAGATCTGGGAGATAGTCACCATTAGAGATTAGTTGAGACTAATAAATAAGTCAATATCTTCCAAATCCACTCATCCGCTCGCGCCAACGTCCCCTCCCGTCACCGAAATCACGTAGGTTAATCTCGTTTCGATCCACGGGGAAGCAGATCAGGCTCGAAAGAAGTAACGAGATGCAGAGCATTCCTGGTGCCTCCGGACAGATCGGGCGCGAGCTGGCGGTCCAGCTCAGGCGCGACTACACGGATGACATCCGCCTGGTGAGCAGGCGATGACGGGGTGGCTGCCCTCGACCTGCTTCTGGACCGACTCGATCACGAGACCATGGCCAACAAGAGGAGCTGACATGACCGCATTCGAACTGACTGACCCCCTACCGCATCGACCCGACCCGGGCTGAGGAGTTGCTCCAGCGCCGGCCCGTCGCTGTACAGGCGATCCGTACGAGATGTCCCGGACTGGTCGAGGCCAACCTGATTCAACTGGACGAGGCCACCTTCCTCGACGCATGGCGTTGGGAGAGCCGCGACGCGGCGCTCGCCGCCGCCGAGACAGCGCCGTCCATTCCTGAGGCAGCCGCGATGTTCGCGCTCATAGTCGAACCGCCCACGATGGAACATGGCGCGCTCCTCCGCCGGGCCTGAACTCCCAGCGGAACTCAGGGCTCTGTTGGCAGGCTACCCTCCTTCGGTCGTCGATATCGCGCTTGACGTCAGAGCACTCCTGTTGCGGTCATCCTCCGAAGTGTCGGAGCGGATAACGAGAGGCTGGCGCAGCATCAATCTCCAACACGTCGAAGCCGGCTACGTCTGCGGCGTCTTTCCCGGGCGAGATCGGGTGAAGGTCGGGTTCGAGCACGGCCACCTGCTCTACGACCCGAACCGACTGCTCACGGGCAACGGCCACCAGGTCCGCTACCTGATCGTCCCCGCGCTGACACCGGAGATGGCCGACTCTCTCATCGATTTCCTACACCAAGCCATCGACGCGGTCGGTTGAAGGGCGGCGCCGCAAGACGCTCTGCGGTGTGCCTCTTTTACAGCAGGGCCGCGACCTTCGTCGCGGTCGCCTTCGCCGAGAACGGGTTCTGACCGGTCGCGAGACGACCGTCTGTGACGGCGTAGGAGAGGAACGGCAGCGGCGCCTTCTCGTACCGTGCGCCCCGATTCTTCATCTCCTGCTCCGCGTTGTGGGGCATCTTCTTCGCGACTCCGGCCAACACCTCTTCCGTCCACGAGAAACCGGTGACGCGCTTGCCGGCGACGAGCAGCTTGCCGTCAGACAGCTTGGTGTTCAGCAGTCCGCAGTAGCCGTGGCAGACGGAGGAGACGACTCCGCCTCGCTCCCAGATGGCGCGCGTGATCCTCTGGAGACCCTCGTCGTCGGGGATGTCCCACATGACCGCGTGGCCGCCGGTGAAGTAGATCACGTCGTAGTCGGCAGGTTCGATCTCGTCAGGACGGGCGGTCGCGGACAGCAGCGCCATGCGGCTCTCGTCCGCCAGCCACGCTTTCGCGGAGGCGTCCAGAAGCGGCCATCTGAGAGCGCGGGGCTCCAGAGGGGACACGCCACCCTTCGGGCTGACGATGCTCTGCTCGAAGCTCTTCGCGGCGAAGACGTCCCAGGCGTGGGTCAGCTCCGAGAGCCACAGTCCGGTCGGCTCGGTTGGGTCGTCGTAAGTGGCGATGTTGCTAACGACGTGCAGGATGCGCCTGCTCACCTCAGAACCTCCAAGTGACGAACCCTCAACTGGCGACCGCGAAGTCTCGCACCTCGTCGGCCAGCCAATCCCTGAACGCTCTGACTTTCGGGTCATCTTCGGTGCCGATCCGGTACACCAGATCGTAACCGTACTCGACTTCCAGTCGGTTCTCGGGGAACAGCGCCACGAGCCGGCCGGCCGCCAGGTCCTCCGCGACGAGCACGCTCCGACCGAGCGCAACACCCTCTCCTCGAATGGCTGCCTCGATGGACATGCTCCCGTGGCTGTAGCCCGGTCCCCTGGGGCTGGACGTGGGTATGCCCATCATCCTGAACCAGCGCTCCCAGTCGGCTTTCAGCCCGATCTCGTGCACCAGCCGGCATCCTGCCAGCTCGTTGGCTGAGCGCAAGCCTCCCATGTGATCCCTGTAATCGGGGCTGCAGACCGGCGAGACGGTCTCGCTCATTATCCGCTCGGTAGCTGCATGACCATAGGAGCCGCTGCCGTAGCGCATCACGACATCGACTTGACTCCTGGCGAAGTCGACTTGGTTGTCGGTGACCTCGAGCTGGATGTCGAGGTCCGGATAACGCGCCATCAGCCTGTGTAGGCGCGATGCCAGCCATTTGCTCGCGAAGGAGATGCCCGAGCTGACGACGAGGCGAGAGTCCTCGCTCCTCCGGCGAACGGATTCAGCCTCGCGCGCCAGCTCTGAGAGCAACCTGGTGACGGCGCTGAACAATGAGACGCCTGCCTCGGTTAGCTCGATCTTGCGGGTCATGCGGTGGAAGAGCTGGACACCGAGATGGTTCTCGAGCGCCTTGATCTGACGGCTCACAGCTCCATGCGTCAGGTTCAGCTCCTCACCCGCCAGCGTCATGCTTAGACGCCGTCCTGTCGCCTCGAAGGCCCGGAGGGTCTGCAGAGGAGGGATATCGCCCACCATGGAACGATTATGCGTGATTTTTTCTCACGCATTGTGTGAAGATGAATCGTTTGTCAGCTGCGATATGCGACCCATAGACTTGAGGTGGATGCACGCACTTGTCGGCTCTAGAGAGCGATCGCGCTTATGACACGGAAGGCCGGCGACGCTGCAGCCATCTCCCTCGCCGTCGCGCCCACTAGGTCTCTATCCGCACGCAACATCGGCGCGATGCTGTTGCTCGCGTTCATATGGGGTCTCTCGATTCCCGTCACCAAGCTCGGACTTCAAGATCTGCCTCCGCTGACGCTGACAGCGTTTCGGTTCGGCGCCGCCGTGCCGTTCCTGTTCGTAGTGGCTCGCGGCCGCCTTCGCATGCCGCGGAGGGCGATTCCCAGCATCGTCGCGCTGGGGGTGCTGGGCGTCACCTTGGGGAACGTCGCCCAATCGTTCGGTGTGCAAGGCACATCGGCATCGGCCGGGACGATCATCTCAGCGACCATCCCGGTTCTCATCGTGATCTTCGCGGCCATACGCCTCAGGCAGGCCGTGACTGGTAGGCAGTGGTTCGGACTCGTCGCGGCGTTCGCCGGCATTGCGCTGGTGGCGGTAGGAACCGGGTCGGGTTCCGACCCTGCCTCGCAGACCACAGTGTCTGGTGTCGGCTGGATGCTCCTGTCGGCCGTCGCGGTTGCGTTCTACTACGTCTGGAGCGCGGAGCTCGTCGAGCAGTACGGAACGGTGCCCGTGGCGACGTGGAACATCTTGGCCGGTTTCTTGGCGATCCTGCCGCTCGCTTTCTGGGAAGCGTCGCATGCCTCCTTCGAGTTCACGGCGCGGGCCCTAGGCGTCGCCGCCTACCTCGGGGTCGCGGTGACCGTGGCGGGGCTGTTCTTGTGGTTGCACCTGCTGCGCGTCGTTCCAGCGCGCGTCGCGGCGAGCGTTCAGTACCTCCAGCCTGTGTTCGGCATCGCCGCTTCGGCCGCTCTGTTCGGTGACGAGCTCGGTGTCCTGTTCGGGGTTGGCGTCGTCATGATCCTGAGCGGCCTGGCCTTGACCGTCGCCAACGATCGGAAGGTCGGTTGACCCGGCGAGCGCCCTACTCGAACATCCCCTGCGGCACCTCGCCGGCCAGGAACGGTTCGATCAGAGCATGCAGCAGCTCGGCCTGAGCGATGACGGCCGTGTGCGAGCTCGCCGGCAGGATGGCCAGGCGTGACTCCGGCAGCGGCTGGCCCATGTCGCCCATGCCGCCGCCGCCCAGGAGACGGAACATCGCCACGTTGTGCTCGAGGGTGGAGACGTCGGCGTCGCCGGCGATGATCAGGACCGGGTGCTCGATCTGCCTGACGTCGTCTTCCCAGGCGAAGGGCTCATGCTCGAGGGCGATGAGCTTCTCGACCAGCGCCCGGAACCCTTCGGGGTTGGGGGCAAGCTCGCGGTAGGCGTCCTCAAGCGGTGAGCCGAGGAAGAACTCGGGCGTCATGGTGGGGACGAACTCGAGGAACTCCGGCTGCCAGCCACTCATGTCGTAGCCCGCAGAGGCGACCACGAGGCGATCGACCTTCTCGGGATGGCGTATGACGAGCTGCAGCGCCGCGCCGCCACCCATCGAGTAGCCGAAGACATCGGCCTGCTCGAGGCCGACCGCGTCCATGAACGCCGCCACGTCGTCGGCCAGGTCGTAGTAGGTGATGGGCCGGTCGATGTCGGTGGTGCGGCCGTGGCCTTGCAGCTCGAGCGCGTAGACAGTGTGGGTCTCGGCGAGCATCGGGATGATCTCGCCCATGGATGGGATGTTCATGTACGCGCCGTGCAGGACGACGATCGGATCGCCTTGGCCGGAAATCTCGTAGTACATCTGCATGCCGTTGACCTCGACGCGGTCGCCGACCGGCTGCTCCTGCGCCTGCTCCTGCGCCATGGCGGCGCCGGCGGCGAGGATGGCTGCGGCGATCAGAGCGGCGCGGAGCGTGCCTATCACGGACAGGTTCGTGTAGATCTTGTTCATCGCGGGTCTCCTTTCGGTCTCGTGGATCTCGTGGCTAGCCTTGGAGGAGGTCCCAAGCGGTCAGGTCGGGAGTGTAGGCGAACTGCCGACTGAGGTCGCCGTCCGGCACGACATGCGCTGCGGTGGGGGGGGTCCGCCGTGCCGGCCTACGCTCGGCCGCTGGCGCAGAGCGTCGAGAACGACGGCTGGTGGTTCGATCCCACGGATGACTCGGAGCAGGGACGACAGCTCGCCGAGGTCACCCAGTCGTGCTCCTGCGCTACACCCGGTAGGGCTCCGCGATCTGACCGTCGCAGCCCTAACTCTGGACACACGCCCTCGCGACCCGGCCCGGCTGACCGGTTCACCGGCCGCCTGAGATCCGAGCACCGCGTCGACCTTAGAGCGACTGAGCCTGCTCGACGGCCCGTTGACCCTGGGCCACCACCGACTCATAGGCGGCCTGAAGCTCGGCGAACACGGAGCGCTCGGGCATCGGGGCACCGAGATGTAGGGCGCGGAGCTCGACCATGAACGCCTCCCACAGCTCGGGCCCGCCCTGCTCGAGCAGCTCTGCGCGGATCGACAGCTCCCTGGAGACCGGCAGGAAGCGCCGCCCCCAGGAGCCCATGGCCGCGAACACCGGCACCAGGGCGATGCCCATCTCGGTGAGGCTGTAGATCGCCTTCTGCTTGTGGCTGGGGTCGGCGCTCCGGCTGACCAGGCCTTCCTCGACCAAGCGCTTCAGGCGAACCGCGAGGATGTTGGAAGCGATTCCCTCTTCCGACTTGGTCAGCAGCTCGCGGAAATGGCGTCTGTTGCCGAACATGAGGTCGCGCAGGACGATCAGGCTCCAACGGTCGCCAAGGACCTCCAGCGTCAAGTTGATCGGACATCCCGAACGGCCTCTGGCGTGCACGAACGACCTCAATCTGCTTGCAATCTGCAACCTGTCGGGCTACATTGGCGCCACGCGATTAGTTGCGAGTTGCAATCAGAGGGAGCATACGATGAAGCGGTACCTGATCTCATTCGATGACGGAGCGATGAACTTCCCCAGGGAGGAGATCGCCGCCGCCTGCCGCTGTGCGCCGGAGGTGCGCGAGCTCATCTTCGCCCCGGAGTCCTGACCGATGAAACTACTCCTGACGTCGTCCGGCATCAGCAACCCCAGCATCCGCGAAGCCCTGGTCGGCCTCCTCGGCAAGCAGATCGAGGAGTCCGCCGCGCTCGTCATCCCCACCGGGATCTACCCGTTCTCGGTAGGCCCCGAGATGGCAGCTCGGCTCATAAGAGGAGAGATCCCGACGCCTTTGGCCGACCTGGGCTGGAAGTCGGCGGGCCTGCTGGAGCTCACGGCTCTGGCCAGCGTCGACCAAGAGGTCTGGGAGCCCACTGTTCGCGCCGCCGACGCCCTGTTGTTCTGGGGCGGGTGCCCCTTCTACCTCAGCCACTGGATGCGCGAGTCCGGGCTGACAGACCTCCTTCAGACGCTGGACGACACCGCCGTCTACGTCGGCGTGAGCGCCGGTGCCATGGCGTCGGCGAAGCTGTTCGGCGAGATCTACGGCGAGCCGCGCACCGCCGCCGGGCGCGCCCTCACGACGACGGCCGTTCTGTTCGAGACGCGGAAAGGCGAGATGGAGAGGGCCGTCGGCACGGCGGAGGGAGCAGGGCTCGTCGACTTCGCCGTTATCCCGCATTACCTGAACGAGGAACACTTCGCAGGAAGGCGGTTGAACGTCGAGAGATGGGCGGCCACACTGCCCGTCCCCGTGTACGCGCTCGATGAGCAGTCCGCGGTCAGCGTGGTCGACGGGGTCGTCGAGGTGGTCTCCGAGGGCGACTGGGAGCTCTTCACGCCCGGCTGATACGGGCTGGTACGGAACGCCGCCACTACCGCGCCGTGAGTCGCGCGCCGTTCAGGTCGGCTACCGCTTGGGCTCGATCCTAGGCAAGAACCACGCCAGCAACCCCGCCAGAGGCAGCACCGAGCAGATGCGGAAGACCGCCTCGACGCCCATGCTGTCCGCCAGCCCGCCGAGTATGCCGGCCGCGATGCCGCCCAGCCCGAAGTTCAGGCCGTAGAACAGCCCGCCGATGAGGCCGACACGGTTGGGCAGGAGGTCCATCGCGTAGATCATGATCGAGGCGAAGGCGCTCGCCATGACCAGGTTGATGAGCACCGTCAGCACTCCGGTCCAGAAGAGATCGGCGTAGGGCAGGGCCAGCGTCAGCGGCAGTGGCCCCAGGATCGAGATCCAGATGACGCGGAAGCGCCCTATCCGGTCGCCGACGATCCCGCCGAGCAAGGCCCCCGCCGCCGATGCGACGATGAAGATGAAGAGCATCATCTGGGACGCGGGTATCGAGATGCCGAACTTCTCCATCAGGTAGAAGGTGTAGAAGGACCGGAAGCTCTCGCCGTAAGCGTTCTTGGAGAACATCAGCAGCGTCAGCACGACGAGGCTGACTGCGATGAGCATGGGCGCATGGCGCGTCTCGCCGGCGGCTCCACTGGCGTTCGCACGCATGGCGGCGAAGGCCGCGCTGATCTCCTTCTGCTTGCTGCCGATCCAGACCAGCAGCATCATCGCGATCAGCGCGAGCACCGCGAACCAGGCCAGGCTGGGCTGCCCCCAACGGACGACGATCAGCGCGGCGAGGACCGGCCCGAGCGCGCCGCCGAACTGACCGCCCACCTGGAAGATGCCTTGGGCGAGACCCTGAAGCCCGCCGGCGGCGTAACGGGCCATGCGCGTGGCCTCGGGATGGAAGATGGACGACCCGATGCCGATGAGCGCGACCGACACGAGGATCATCGTGTAGCTCTGCGCGAACGCCAGGCTGACCAGGCCCGAGAGCGTGAACATCATCCCGGCCACCGGCGAGTAGGGCGCGGGGCGCCTGTCCGTGATCAAGCCGACGACCGGCTGCAGCAGCGCTCCGGCGATCTGGAAGGTCAAGGTGATCAGCCCGATCTGCACGAAGTCGAGCGCGTACGCGTCCTTCAGGATCGGGTAGGACGCCGGTATCAACGACTGCATCAGGTCGTTGAGCAGGTGGGTCAGCCCCAGGACGAGGAGCACGCCGACGTAGGTCTTGGAGCGAGAGAGGGGAGTGGTCGACATGCAGGCGCCAGCTTATACGCTCGAGTCGACCGTCTCTCAGAGCACCAGCTGTATGGCGATGGCCCAGAGCGGCAGGACCACCAGCGACAGGATCGTCTGCCAGGTCAGCAGGTCCGCGTACAGGTCGGCGTCGCCGCCCATGCGCTGCGCGACGACGTAGCCGTTGGCCGCAGCGGGAACGCCGAAGATCAGCACGCCCGCCAGGGCCTCGTCCAGCTGAAGCCGCAGGACGACGGCGAGGACGGCGAAGATCAGCGGGACCATCACCAGGCGCAGCGCGATGCCGAGCCAGGTCCTCCACGAGGTTTCGAGCAGCCTGGTCAGGACGATGCCGGCGCCGACCGCTAGAAGGCCCATGCCCAAAGCGGCGCGGCCGACCAGCTCGATGGCGCTGAGCAAGGGCCCGGGAAGCTGCATGCCGCTCAGGTTGATGAGCAGGCCGATCGCGCACCCGATCACCAGCGGGTTCTGCAGGATGGACCTGACCACAGCCCCGAAGCTGACGCGCGCCGAGCCGAAGGTCGCCAGCACCACGATGTTGCCCACGTTGATGATCGGGATCAGCACGGCCATGGCGAGCGCCAGCAGCGCGATGCCGGTGGTGCCGATGAACTGCTCGGCCGCGGCCAGGGCGATGAAGGCGTTCCAGCGGGTGGTGGTCTGGAAGATGGTCGTGAAGGAGGGGTTGGGCAGGGCGGCAGGGCTCAGCACGAAGCGCAGGGCGAGGACCACGAGAGCCGCCACGGCGAGCGTGATCAGCAGGGCCGAGACCCAAGCCCCGGAGGCGATGCCGGAGAGGTCGGAGACCGCGATCGAGTGGATCAGGGTCGCCGGGATCAGGACGCGGAAGTTCAGCGTGTTGATGCTGGCCCAAAGGTCGCGGGGCAGGACGCGGAGGGCGGCGATCAGGTAGCCGGCGAGGATCGTCAGCAGAACCGGAAGGATGGAGAGGGCGGTGGACATCGGCAGTGGATACTCTCGGCTCGCCCGCCATCATCTCAGACTCCTCGCGAAGACGCATCGAGGCCTTAGCATTTAGTCATGAACCTGGCGCGGCCGGATGACCGGCTGCCGGCATCGGAAGGGCCGTCGGTGGGTCAGACCACCACGCCCCATGCAGTCAAGGCTGCCGTCCGCAAGATCATCCACGTGGACATGGACGCCTTCTACGCCTCGGTGGAGCAGCGCGATCAGCCCGGGCTGAAGGGGAGACCGGTGGCCGTGGGCTGGGGAGCGGCGCGAGGGGTCGTCGCCTCGGCGAGCTATGAGGCGCGCGCCCGCGGCGTGCGCTCAGCGATGCCGTCGGTCAGCGCCATGCGCCGCTGCCCCGACCTCGTCTTCCTGCGCCCGCGCTTCGACGTCTACCGCGAGGTCTCCAGGCAGATCCGCGCGATCTTCGCAGAGCACACCGACCTGATCGAGCCGTTGGCGCTGGACGAGGCGTACCTGGACGTGACGCGCAACAAGCAGGCTCTGGCGACCGCGACCGAGGTGGCGACGAAGATTCGCGCCAGGATCGAGGCCGTCACAGGCATCACGGCCTCGGCCGGCATCTCGTACAACAAGTTCCTCGCCAAGATGGCGAGCGGCCTCAACAAGCCGAACGGGCAGGCGGTGATAACGCCGGCTCGCGGCGAGACCTTCGTCGCGGCGCTGCCGGTGAAGCGCTTCCACGGAGTCGGGCCGGCGACGGCGGCCAAGATGGCGAAGCTGGGCATCGAGACGGGCGCAGACCTCAAGGCAGTGACGCTCGAGTTCCTGACCGAACACTTCGGCAAGTTCGGCAGGTGGTACCACGACATCGCGCGCGGCATCGACGAGAGGCCGGTAGAGCCGAACCGGCCGCGCAAGTCGGTCGGGGCAGAGGACACCTTCGCGGAGGACATCTTTGATCTCGATCCGGCGGAGAAGGAAGTCGCCTCTCTGGTCGAGAAGGTCTGGCGCTACGCCGATCCGCGGGGCGTGCGTGGGCGCACGGTCACGCTCAAGGTCAAGTACGACGACTTCAAGGTCATCACGCGGCGCAGGACGCAGGCCGCGTTCTTCGAGAACGCCGCCGAGCTGGGGGCCGCCGCCTTCGCGCTGCTCGAGCCGCTCTTCCCGAGCGAGAAGGGAGTGAGGCTGCTCGGAGTGACGCTGTCATCGCTCCAGGAGTCAGCGCTAGCAGGGTCCTCGTCAGAAGGTGCTGACGAGGAGTCGGCAGGGCCGGTGCAGCCAGGGCTGTGGGAATCGTAGCCATCGATGGTGCTCGCCCGACCCGTCGTCGATCAGGCCTGTCCGGGCGTGCCCTCATCACCGATGTCGAGGACGCCCATAGGATCCTTCTCGACCAAGTCTGCCACTTGGTCGTAGGTGGAGGCGTTGGCCTCCATCTGCTCCTTCAACGCGGGGTTCTGGGAGCCGACGCTGCGGAAGAAGCTCGCGGCGTCACGCAAGAGGTTGGCGGCGATTCGGGCGTGGGTTGCCATGTTGCCTCCAGTCTTGCCAGCGGATGGGGAGGGCATGCCGCTGGTGTCTCTCAGACGCTTCAGCGTGAGCTGCGCTTCCTCGCTCTCCAGCGTGCCGGTGGCGCTGTGGCGTGCCAAGGCCTGCTGCCACCGCTCCCGCGCCTCGCTGATCTTGCCGCGGTCGGCCTGGATGTCTCCCAAGGCCGCCAACGCCGTCGCCGCGAGCTCGCCCCTGTCGTGCGCCTCGTACAGCTCCAGGGCTCGGAGGTAGCGCTGCTCCGCCTGCCGGAAGTTGCCGCGCTCCCTGGCTACCCCGCCTAGGAGCAGGATGACGGTGGCTGATTTCTCGTAGAGATCCAGCGTCTCGAGGATCGCTCGAGCGCGTTGCAGCTTGTCCTCTGCACCACCGAAGTCCTCACGCTCGACCAGCCGATTGCCTTCGGTGATGAGCTCCATGGCCGTGTGTAGGGCGGTCTCGCGTCGTTCGGATGAGTTGCCGTCCTGTCCGCTCGTCACGGGACGGTCGACCGCGGCTCGCTGCTCGGCTTCGCTGAGTCCCCTCGGGCGGCGCAGGCGATGCACGACCAGGCCCACGAGGAAGCCGCCCACCAAGCCGACCGCTCCGACGCCCAACGCTCCGGCGGCGGCCGGCTCGCCGATCTCGGCGGCGATCCGTGTGCCGTACAGCGCCATGGGTACGGCCCCCGCGACCGCGCATAGCCACACGAGACCAGCGCGGAACGGTCCGGGTGCCCGCGCCACCTGACGCGGCCGGCGCGACTGGTAGGGGGCTCTCATGAGGCATGATACGCTCGGTCGCGCTTCATGCTCCCGATGGGGACGATCCTCCGTGGTCCGACTGGATGCGAGGTGGTCTGGATGCATCACAAACGCAAGCGGTCACGCAACCGCCGCGGCGGCTGCAAGCTTTGCAAGCCCTGGAAGGTCAACGGCTTCCGCACCGAGCGCGTCGACGGCGAGCGGTTCAGCGATCACCGCCGGCGGAGCGCCGCGGCTCTGGAGATCCGCAGCTACCGTGCCGGAGACTGACGGGAGGTTCCGACACCCGTCCATGCGCAGTCCATGGGCCCGGCTGCTCTACTGGCGTATGTCGGAGGTCAGCGAGGACTGCTACGCCGCCCGCTGGCTCATCGGGAACGAGGTCAGCCTCTGGCGGATGCTGCAGGGCCTCGACCGGCGCTACGGTCACTGCCTCGTGTCCGACGAGGTCATCGAGGAGCTGCGTGTGCTCTCGGTCCAGGCGAACGGCTGGATCTGGACCGGGCATCCCGAACCGTACCAGGAGGCGCGACTCGTCTCGTTCGACGAGTGGGAGCGCCTGCTGGTCAGCATGCCGTAGGGTCACTCCCGAGACAGGCGGTCCAGGTGCCGTCCCAGCGCGGCAGCCAGCGCCCGCGGATCCTCTCGCATCGCGTAATGCCCGAGGCCGTCCAGCACCTCGAAGCGCACGCTCGCCAGCAGGTCGCCGTAGACCTCGCGCGCACGCCCTTCGGGGGTGCCGGGGTCGAGGCTGCCGATGATCACGGTCGCGGGGCGGGCGTTGCCGCGCAACTCCGCCGCGAAGCCCGGCCCGGTCCACGAGTCGAGGTATCTCGTCATCGCCTCAGGCGCTGTGCCCGCGAGGCTCAGGTCACGCAAACGCTCGAGCCACTCGCGCTCCCTGACCGAGCCGGAGTTGGCGTCGATCAGCTCGAGCCTGACGGCTGGGTCGGTGGTTGCCGCCAGGAGTCGCTCACGGCGCGCGGCATCGATTCGCGCTCCGCCGGCGGGCACGGGGGCTAGCAGCACGACCGATGCCAGGCGGTCGGGCGCATCGATCATCAGGCGTTGAGCGGCCATGGCGGCCATCGAATGGCCGAGCAGATGGAAGCGCCCCCAGCCTAGGTGATCGGCGAGGCCAAGCGCGTCCGACGCGATCTCCTCGATGCTCATCTCGCCCGGCACCGACCTGCGCGCGCCGTAGCCTCGGCAGTCCATGAAGCAGACGCTCCAGCGCCGCCCATCGATGTGCTCGTGGAGCGGGGCGAAGAGGTCGCTGGCGCCCATCCAGCCGTGGATCGCGATGAGCTTCTCGGGTCCAGTGCCCAGGATAGGCGTCGTGAGCAGGGGGTCGCGCGGAGACGAGTCAGCCAAGGTGTCTCACGGTCGCTAGCGTAGACCGCTGGCCTCGAGCGATGCCCGAGTAGGGGCCGCCGGCCTAGTTCGCCGGCTTGCCCGTCATCTGGTCCAGCAGGGCCCTTTCGGCCTTGCCGTGCTCGACCTCGTTGGCGAGGTCGTCGAGGGCCGTGCTCCAGAACGAGCTGTAGTACGCGATCCAGGCGCCTATCGTCCTCAGCGGCTCGGGATCGATGACGTAGATGCGGCGTTTGCCCTCGGCCCTGACGCTCGCGAAGCCGTGCTCTCTGAGCACCTGAAGCTGCTGCGAGATGGCCGACTGCGAGATGCCGAACTCGCCGCCGACGAGCTCGACCAGCTGGCCGGCCGAGCGCTCGCCGGTGGCGAGCGTCTCGACCAGGCGGCGACGGACCGGGTCGCCCAGGACCGCGAAAGGGTGCATCCTCGTCTACTCCGTCGCTGAGGCGCCGCCCTCGGTGCCGGCCATCCCCGGGCCCTCGCCCGTGTAGAAGGCTCTGGTGGCCTCCGCGCGGGCGCGCGCGACCTCGGCAGGCGTTCCGAAGGCGGTCTCGGCCTCGCCCCAAGCGGCGGCAGAGGCGCCGTAGAAGGCCTTGCCCTCGGGCGACATGGGCCAGCTCGGGTCGGATTCGACAGGCTTGTCGATGCTCGGGTCGGCGAGGTGGATGGTCAGCCCGAAGAAGCCGCCGTCCCAGCCGACGCCCAGCGCTCCAGGACCGTAGACGTCCGAGAAGCCGGGGACGATCGGGCCTTCGTGCTCGAGCTCGAGCCTGGTGCCGTCGGGTTGTGTGACCAGGCGCACCGTCACCCAGCTCTTGCCGCCGCCGAACTCCCAGGTGACTTTGATCAGCTCGGGCCGAACGCACTCCTCGATCGTGCCGCCGGCGTTTCCCTCGAGCTGGTAGCGGCCGCCGAGGCGCAGGTCGCCGCTGATGGGCAGGAACCAGCGTGCCAGGCGCTCGGGCGTGGTGATCGCGTCCCACAGGTCGAGCGCGGTCGTCGCGTAGGTGCGTCCCGCAGCCACTACCACCGTCTCGATGCCGTCGCGCGTGCTGCCGTAGTAGCGCCGGTCCATGCGCGCGAGATGCTCCTCGAACCTGAAAGCCATGCTCTCCTCCTTGGCGGGCGGCCCGACGAGCGCAGCCGCCTGCGCCAAACATCATATTAGTGAACTCTAATATGATGCAAGGGGAGTGACTCGGGTTACTCCTCGCCGCCGCTGGCGCTCAGGTCGAGCACGTGCACGCGGTTGCCCCACGGGTCGTCGAAGGACACGTAGCGCCCTGGCGGGATGTCCTTGGGGGCGGCGTTGAACGCGAGCTTGCCCTGGTTGGCGGCGTAGAACTCGTCGACGTCGTCGACCTGGAAGAACGGACCCGCCTTGTCGTTGGGCGGCGTGTCGGCGTCGATCATCAGCTGGACCTCGGTGCCTGGCAGCACCAGGCCGCAGGTGTTCTCGCCCTCGCGCCACGCCTCCTCGAAACCGAACGTGTCGCGATACAGGGCGAGAGCCGCCTTGATGTCCTTCACCGGCAGGTACTGAAAGATGAGCCTCATGGTCCGTCTCCGATCGCGCGCGGGCGCCTTGGGATGCGGCTACCATAATCGGTTTACGGAATGCTGTCAACGGGTTATGATCGGCTCGTGCACGACTGGGTTCCGGTCCCCGGCAGCGCCAGGGCGCGCATCCTGACCGCGGGCATGGCGATCTTCGAGCGCGACGGCTTCGACGCCGCCGGCGTCATCGACATCGCTCGGGAGGCCGGCGTAACGACCGGCTCGCTCTACCACCATTTCGAGTCCAAGCTGGGGCTGTTCCAGGTCATCAGGCGAGAGATGGAGCGCCGCATCCGCGACCGGATGGAGGGAGCCTTCGCCGCGGCCGGTAGTGGGCGAGAGGGAGTGAACGCCGCCATGCTCGTCGGCTTCGACGCGGCCGTCAAGCTCATGGCGGCGAGGATCCTCAGTGACGAACCGGCCGGCTTCGAGGAACGCACGCTGTCGGGCACTCTGAGGGAGCTGGTCGCGCCGGGTCCCGAGCATGCGGCGCAGGTCCTGCTCGGCGCGTGGCGTTCGGCGCTGCGCGCGGCGGTCAGTGCCAGGGCCGGCGGCCCCGGAGGCGGTGTGGAAGGCGGGGCTGGAGACGGTGTGGAAGGCGGCGCTGGAGACGGTGAAGGGGACGGCGCAGGAGACGGCGTGAGAGACCGCGGGGGAGACACCGCGGATGCGCAAGCGCTGGCCGACGCGCGCGCAGGGCTCGAATGGGTGTTGAATGGGCGATCGTGAACCCCAGACTGCTCACCGGTCTCCTCCTGGCTCTGGCTTCGACAGCCGCGTTCGGCACCTCGGGGGCCCTCGCCAAGGGCTTGCTGGTCGCCGGCTGGACGCCGGCCGCGGCCGTGACCTGGCGCGTGGCGGTCGGCGCCCTCGGCTTGCTGATCCCCGGAATCCTCGCGATGCGCGGACGCTGGGGGATCCTGAGGCTGCACTGGAGCCGGATCGTCATGTTCGGGCTGCTGGCCGTCGCCGGCTGCCAGCTCGCGTTCTTCATGGCCGTCGACAGGCTTCCTGTCGCGATCGCGCTGCTCCTCGAGTACTGCGGCGTCGTTCTGGTCGTCCTGTGGCTGTGGGTGCGGCGCGGTCAGCGCCCCAGGCCGCTGACGGTGGTCGGGGCCGGCGTAGCGCTCATAGGCCTGATGTTTGTGCTGGACGTGTTCGGGGTCGTGCAGGTCGACGCGATAGGCGTCGTCTGGGCGCTCACGGCGGCCGCGGGGCTGGCCGCGTACTTCCTGATCTCGGCCGACGATTCGAGCAGCGCGGCCGC
>CAYYOK010000021.1:0-37333 GCA_964473205.1 uncultured bacterium
CGGGGAGTAGTCGTACTCGTCGCCGACATCGGCCTCGTCCTCGAAGCGCAGGTTCAGCTCGCGGCGCCGGCCGCTGGCCTCGTCGACGAGCGTCAGCGCTCCGGCTTCCGAGATCTCCACGCGGACGAGGCCGTTGCCGATGACGGTGTTCCCGCCGAGTCTGTCCACGCGTGCCGAGTCGCTCGGAGTCGGTGGCTCATCGCCGCCCGAGGTGTCGAGCCGCACGCTGCTCACCCCCGCCGGAGCCAGCGGGGCGAGGAGGGCGAGCCGCGCCTCGTCGTAGGTGCCGTCGCTGCGGCCAGGGAGCGGGAGCCGCCGGTAGTCCACTTGCAGCGGAAGTGAGCGCCCGCTGGCATCTCGCACCCTGAGCTTGCCGGCGTCACCGCTAGGCAGCCGCACCACGGAGGTAACGACGCCATCGCCACCGACCGGCACCGGGTTGAACACGACGAGCGAGGCGGCGTCCTCGATGGTGGCAGCGCTCTGGCCGGTGCTGCCCTGGCGCGTGCCGTCCTGGCCTGTCAGCTCGCGCACGGCGCGGCGGGTCAGGTCGTGACCGAGCTGGTCGACCTCGGCGAACCTCGTCATCATCTGGTCGTGCACGGCGTCGACCGAGCAGCCGCAGATCGAGTCGTGCGGATGGTTCAGGAGCAGCGTGCGCCAGGCAGTGCGGATCAGCGCACGCGGGTACCTCGCGCCGCTCAGGGCAGCCAGCGTGGCGAGGGGCTCGACCTCGCGCTCGAGCAGCTGCTCGGCGGCGTGGTTCGCCTGCTTCAGGTACATGCGCGCCGAGAGCACGCCGCTGAGCACGTGGTGGTAGCGGCTGCCGCGGAACTCGCCCTGGTGGCGCTCGAGCTCGCCGATCGGCCGCTTCACCGCGTCGACGAACTCCTCGACGTCGGCCTGGATGAACTCGGCCTCGGGGATCGCCTCGGACAGCGCAGCGAGAACGTCGGGGACGTTCGGCTGCGGGAAGAGGTGATCCGACCCGTTGAGGATCATGATCGCGTCTGACGTCGCATAGCCTGCGGCGCCGTCGGGCAGCTTGGCCAGGGCGTTCAGCACCCACCGGGGGTAGTCCGGCAGCTCGCCTCTGAGCCCGTACAGCACGGCGCGCGCCTGGCGAGCCGCCCGCTCGGCGGAGTAGGCGTCGGTGAGCTCCCAATCGACGTGACCCATGGCGGTAGCGCCCGAGTAGGTGGTCAGCAGGTGCACGGCGTTCACGGTGGTGGCGCCGTCGGCGGCGGTCCAGTGGAACTCGCCGCGCAGGCGTTCGCCCTCGTCGCCGACGCCGCGTTCGAACACGATCGTGTCGAGGCCGAAGCCGGCGGCGAGCAGCGGCAGCTGCGCGATGTGCCCGAACGAGTCGGGGGTGTACGCGACGGGCAGGGGCTCGCCGAAGTCCCGGCAGCGGCGCATGCCGTGCTCCAAGTTCCTGATCAGCGCCTCTGGGCTGACGAGGAACTCGTCGGCGAGCACGAACCACGGGCCGATGCGCAGCCTGCCTTCCTGAACGCGCGCCTTGATCTCGCCGGCGCGCTCGGGCCTGACCTCGAGGTAGTCGTCCAGCACGACCGCCTGCCCATCGAGGGTGAAGCGCCGGTAGCGAGGGTCGGTGGCGAGCAGCTCGAGCACGCGGTCGATCACGTCGACGAGCCGCGCGCGGAACACCTGGAACGGCTGGTACCACTCGCGGTCCCAGTGGGTGTGCGGCACGAAGTAGACGGTGTAGCGGCGGTCGAGCGCCGTCTGCGGCAGTGCCGTGGCAGCTTCGGCGCTGATGGTCGAGCCCTCTTCGCTAGCCACGTTCCCATCCTCCGCGCGCATCGTCAGGTGACTGTCTTCCCGTCTGTGTCATCGTCTGCGTGCCCGCCTGCGTGCTCGCCCGTGTGCCCGACCGTCTGCCCTCCGGCAGGCTCGAGCCGCGGATCACCAGGCTGTGGCCGACCATGCGCCGCTCGCCGTCCATGGCCGCGCCGGCGATGCTCGCGAGCAGCAGCTCGCCGCAGGCGTAGCCGAGGTCGAAGGCGCTGAGGTCGACGCTGCTGAGTGACGGGCTGGTGTACTCGCCCATCTCGTCGTTGTTCATGCCGATGACGGAGATCTCTTCCGGTACGCCGCGGCCCCTGTCGGCGAGCGCCTTGAGCGCGCCGACGGCCAGGGAGTCGCCGACGGCGACGACGCCATCGAACGCATGCCCCTCGTCCAGCAAGCGACCGACGACGCGCCTACCGTCCACGGCGCTCATCAGCCCGTACTCGATCTGCCCGGTTGCGTCATCGACGCCTGCCAAGGCAGCCTCGTAGCCCGCGGCCCTGTCCTTGGCGAACGTGTGGTGCGAGGCGCTGTTGAGCAGGACGATGCGGCGACGACCGGCTGCCAGCAGGTGCTCCGTGGCGTCGAACGCGACCTGGAAGTTGTCGTTGTCGACGGTGCTGACGCCCGGCACGGGCGAGCGCCCCAACAGCACGTGGGGAAAGGACGCCTCGAGAACGTCCGCCAGCAGCGCGTCGTCCTCGGACGGGTTGATCAGCAGGACGCCGTCGGCACCGCGGCCGGAGATGAGCCGCTTCAGGACCGACCTCGCCTCGTCCACGCCGGCCGGAACCGCGAGCTCGAGCGAGTAGCCGCGTTCGCGCGCGGCGTCGTGCGCGCCTCTGACGTAGCGCGTGAAGAAGCCGCTGGAGAACTCGCCCTGGAAGCCTGGGTTGAGGAGCTGCAGCACGTAGCTGCGGCCGCTGGAGAGGCTGCGAGCCGCCTTCACGGGATGGTAGTCGAGCCGCTCGGCGACCTCGAGGATGCGCGTGCGGGTCTCCGGCCTGACCCTGACGTCGCCGTTCATCGCCAAAGAGGCGGTGGAGACGGAGACTCCCGCGCTGCGCGCCACGTCACGAATCGTGCTCATCAGCTCCCTCGCAACCTATCGAACCGGTTCGATTCGGTGCCGAAGATATAGCCCGGCTGCCGAAACAACTACAAGACCTGTGTTGACTGAATGCTAAGGCCGGTTCCGACTCTCGTCAACACGCTCGAGCGTCGCCGCCACGCCGGCCACCTGGACGAGGGGCCGGGGCCGGGCCTAGCATGGTCGGACATGGCCCTGGCACGAAAGACAGCCGCGTCAGACGACTGACATGGGAGAGTCCACGCCCGTCACCTTGGCTCTGGTAGGTGCCGGCAACCGCGGCGCCAGCGTGTACGGCGCCTACGCGCTGCGCCACCCGGACGAGGCTCGCGTCGTGGCTTTGGCCGAGCCCGACAGGGTCAGGCGCGAGCGCGTGGCGGCGGCGCACGGAATCTCGGCAGAGACCGCGTTCGGCGACTGGCCGGAACTGTTCGCCGCGGGCAGGCTGGCCGACGCCGTCGTCATCGCCACCCCGGACGCGCTTCATCCGGCCGCCGTGAAGGCGGCGTTGGCGGTCGGTTACGACGTGCTGCTGGAGAAGCCGATCGCCCCTGACCTGGCGGGCGTGCTCGACGTCGTCACGGCGGCTCGCGACGCAAGCGGCAAGGTGACTGTGGCGCACGTGCTCCGCTACACCGCCTTCTTCCGCACGCTGAAGGGCCTGTTGGACGAGGGTCGGATTGGGCAGCTCACCCACATCCAGCACACCGAGAACATCGGCCACTGGCACTTCGCGCACTCCTACGTGCGCGGCAACTGGCGCAAGGAGGCCGAGGCGAGCCCGATGATCCTCGCCAAGGCATGCCACGACCTCGACCTCATCCGCTGGCTGGTCGGCCGGCCATGCGAGCGCCTCTCGTCCTACGGCGCCCTCAGCCACTTCAGGAGCGAGAACGCGCCGGCGGGGTCGGTGGAGCGCTGCACCGACGGCTGCGTCGTCGAACGCGAGTGCCCCTACTCGGCTCCGAGGATCTACCTAGAGCGGTTCGGCGGCGCGCCGGGCTGGCCCAACGAGGTGCTGACGGAGGCGCCGAACGAGCACAGCGTGAGGCGCGCGCTGGAGACTGGTCCGTACGGGCGCTGCGTCTACCGCTGCGACAACGACGTGCCCGACAACCAGACCGTGGCGCTGAGCTTCGAGGGTGGCGTGAGCGCCTCGTTGACCGTCAGCGCGTTCACCGAGCGCAACACCCGCACGGTTCACCTGATGGGCAGCCACGGCGAGATCATCGGCGACCTCGAGCGCGGCGAGCTCCTGGTCAACGACTTCAAGAGCGGCCGGAGCGAGGTCGTCCGGACCGTCTCTGGATCGGGACACGTCGACGGGGACGACGCCCTCATGCGCGACTTCCTCGCGAGGCTGCGCGGCGGCGCTGCGGGCGCCGGCCTCACGGACCTGAGCGTCTCCGTCGAGAGCCATCTGATGGCGTTCGCGGCGGAGCGCGCGCGGCGCGAAGGTGCCGGCGTGGCGCCCTCTGAGCTGCCAACTAGGGCCACGGCCCCGTGACACTGGGACAACTCCGTCTCTAGCTTGTAACCGCATCACACCGGAACCCCTCGAAGGGGTACCGCGAGGAGGCGGTATGAGACGAGCAGTCGCTGGCACGGCAGTTGCGATCCTGGCGTTCGGAGCTATCGCGGCGGCCCAGAGCCACACGGGACATGGAACGAGCGAGCTGACGGTGATCGGCACCGACTACGCCTACGACGGTCCGGAGATCGTACCTGCCGGCTTCGTCAGCCTCAGGTTCACCAACGCCGGGCAGGAGCCGCATCACATCCAGCTAGCCCGGCTCAACGACGGGGTCTCGATCGAGCAGGCTCTCGCTGCGCTGCAGCAAGGGCCGGAGGCAGGCATGCAGCTCGTCGAGCTGGTCGGCGGGGTCGGCGTGATCATGCCCGGCGAGAGCCAGACGGCGGTCGTGGACATGAGCCGGCCCGGCATCTACCTCGAGCTCTGCCTGATCCCCGACGAGAACGGAGTGCCGCACTTCGCGCTCGGGATGGCGCGCTTCTTCGAGGTCGCCGGGGCCGAGGTAGCCGAGCGCCCCGATGTCGCGGCCGACCTCGTGGTGCGGATGCTCGACTTCGGCTACGCGTTCCCCGCCGAGATCAGAGCCGGGCCACAGGTGTGGGAGGTCATCAACGACGGTCCGCAACCGCACGAGATGCTGCTGATGAGGGTCGCCGACGGCAGCACGGTGGAGGACGCGATCGCCTCGCTGGCCGAGACTGAGCCGGTCGGTCCGCCGGTCGCGATCCCGGTCGGTGGCGTTCAGGGGCTGCATGCGGGTCTCAGCAACTACCTCGTTCTCGACCTGGCGCCAGGCAGCTACCTGGTCGTGTGCTTCATCCCCGACCCGGAGACCGGTGCGCCTCACATCGCGCTGGGGATGATCGGCACCTTCACCGTCGGGAACTGAGAACTGGAGACGGGCGAGGGCTCACGCTCTCGCCCTCACGACCCTGAACCTCTAGAGTTGGGGCGACGCCATCGGCAGGTCGCAGTCAGGACGAGGGACATGGCACAGACCGCAGGGCAAGTAGCGTCAGCCACGCTGGGCACCGCAGTCGTCGGCGACCGGGCTCGCCGAAGCTGGTTAGTAGCGTGGTTCGCCATCGCCTTGGCCGCGGCCGCGTTGGTGCTAGCCGTGCTGGCCGCCATCAGCTCTGGGGATCCGAGCAGCATCTTCTCGCACCAACTGCTGTTGCCGTTCAGCGCCGCCGGCTTCGCCGTCATCGGAGGGTTGGTGGCCACGGGCAGGCAGGCCAACCCGATCGGCTGGATCTGTCTCGCCACAGCCGTGATGCAGGCCGGCGTCGCCATCGCGGGTTACGTCAGCACGGGCCAGCTCGGTGGCGGGGCCGTCATCGACCTCGGTACTTGGCTGGGGCTGTGGCTGTGGGTGCCTGCCATCTTCATACCGACCTTCCTGGTCTTCATGGTCTTCCCGAACGGGAGGCTTCTTTCCAGGCGCTGGCGACCTGCTTTCTGGGCCGGGCTCGCAGGCATCGCCGCGACATCGGCCGGCTTGGCGCTGCTGCCCGGACCGCTGGTCACCTGGTCCACCCCGGCCAACCCGTACGGCGTCGGAGCGCTCGCGCGCGTGCTAGGACCGGCGCTAGACCTCGGCACCGCGTTGCTCGGAGTCGGGGTCATCTCGTCCGTCATCGCACTGGCCGCGCGCTTCAGAGGAGCCCGTGGCGTCGAGCGCAGCCAGCTCAAGTGGTTGGTCTACGCCGCCGGCATGCTTCTCGCCACGTTCCTGGTGGGCGGCCTGGCGACCGCAGCGTTCCCCGGCTCGAGGCTGGCAAGCGAGATGAGCATCATCGGCACGAACCTGGCCGTGCTCGGGATCGCTGCGGCGGCCGGCGCGGCGGTCCTGTACCACCGCCTCTACGACATCGAACTGATCATCAACCGCACGCTGGTCTTCGGTGCGCTCACGGCCGCCGTGGCGGCGCTGTACGTCGTCGCGATCGGCGCCACCGGGATGCTGCTGCGGGAATCGAACGTCGTCGGTTCCGTACTCGCCACTGGCGTGGTCGCCGTCCTCTTCCAACCGCTCAGGGCCCGACTGCAGCGCGGCGTGAACCGGTTGCTCTACGGTCAGCGCGACGAGCCCATCGCGGTGCTGGCAGCCCTGGGCGAGCAACTCGAACGCGCCTCCGGGCTCGACCAGGTTCCTCTGACGTTGGTACGGACGGTAGCGGAGTCGTTGAAGCTGCCATACGTCGCCCTCGCCCTGAACGAGCCCGACGGGCTACGGGTGGCCGCGGAGTACGGGCGTCCGGTGACGAGCACCGTGAAGCTGCCGCTGGTGTACCAGCAGCAGGAGATCGGCGAGCTGCGCGTCGCTCCGCGCGACCAGCGCGAAGCTCTGGACCCCGCCGACCGAGCGCTGCTCGAGACCGTCGTCAGGCAGGCGGGTGCGGCTCTGCGCGGCGTGCAGCTCACGCGCGACCTGCGCCGCTCGCACCTCGAGCTCGTCACGTCGCGCGAGGAGGAGCGGCGGCGACTGAGGCGCGACCTGCACGACGGCCTCGGACCGGCCCTCGCCAGCCTGACCCTCGGCCTGGACGCCGCGCGCAACCTGCTCGACAGCGAGCCGAAGTCGGTCTCTCCCCTGCTGCTCGAGCTGAGGCAGCAGGTACAGGCAGTGATCAAGGACGTGCGGCGGCTGGTCTACGACCTTAGGCCCCCGGCGCTGGACGAGCTCGGCCTGGTAGGCGCCCTGCGCGAGCAGGTCGGCCAGTACGAGCAGCAGGGTTTGAGCGTCGAGGTGCGGGCCGTCGAGTCGCTTCCGCCACTGCCGGCGGCGGTCGAGGTGGCCGCCTTCCGGATCGTCCAGGAGGCGCTGACGAACGTGACGCGCCACGCGAAAGCGCGCGCGTGCAGGGTGACCCTCGAAGCCGCCGCCGACCTGAACGTCATCATCGAGGACGACGGCGTCGGCCTGCCGGCGACCGTCCGCCCGGGCGTCGGGCTCAACTCGATGCGCGAGAGAGCCATCGAGCTCGGAGGGCGGTTCTGCATCCGCGCCCTCGACCGCGGCGGCACGGTCGTCAGCGTGACGCTACCGCTGTCTGGAGGCCCTTGACCGCTCCCGTTCGCGTGCTGATCGCCGACGACCACGCGCTCTTCCGCGCCGGGGTGCGATCTCTGCTGGCCTCTCTGGCCGATGCGGAGGTGGTGGCGGAGGCCGAGACCGGCGCGCAGGCGGTGGAGCTGGCGCGTACCAGCGAGCCATCGGTGGTGCTGATGGACATCCAGATGCCGGACATGAACGGCATCGAAGCTACCCGCCAGATCTTGTCCGACAACCCGCAGGTAGGCGTCATCATCGTCACGATGTTCGAGGACGACGATTCGGTGTTCGCCGCCATGCGCGCCGGCGCCCGTGGCTACGTGCTCAAGGGCGCGGGTCAGGACGAGTTCATGCGCGCCATAGCCGCCGTCGCCAACGGTGAGGCGTTGTACGACCCGAAGATCGCCAAGCGCATACTGCAGTTCTTCAACACCTCGCGCCGCGACCTGCCGCTCAACGTCTTCCCCGACCTCACCGAACGCGAGCGCGAGGTCCTCGACCTGATCGCATCGGGTCACACGAACCCTGTCATCGCCAAGCGCTTGAGCATCAGCGACAAGACCGTGCGCAACCACATCACCAACATCTTCAGCAAGCTGCAGGTGACCGACAGGGTTCAGGCGGTGATGAGGGCAAGGAGCGTCGGGTTCGGGAAGAGCGAGGTGGACCCCGATGCTCGACCCTCCGACCCTGACGCCTAGCGGCCTTGCGCGTGCCATCATCTCGCATGCGCACCCTAGCGACCCTGGCAGTCGTCGCATTGGTTGGCTGGGCTTCGGCCCACCACGAGCCGGTTCTCACCGCCGAGGAAGTCGCGGCCTGGCGCGAGGACATCAACGCCCTCGTTGCCGGCATCGAGCAGGTGCATCCGGATCATCACTCTCGCAACGGCGAGGAGGCGTTCTCCGCTGTCGTGGCGGACGTGCTCGAATCCCTACCGGGGATGACGCGCACTCAGGCCGTGCTGGGTGTGGCGCGCATCGCCAACGACCTCGATGGGCACTCGTTCTTCGCCGTCGAGCAGGCGGGCGTTGCGTTCGGCATGGCGCCGCTGTGGCTTTACGACTTCGACGACGGTATATACGTGGTCGAGGCTCAGGAGCCATACCGCTCCTTGATCGGCCTCGAGGTAGTAGGCATCGGCGATCACCCGATCGATGAGGTTCTCGCAGCGCTGGAGCCGCACTTCGTCTACGACAACCAGTACTCGCATCGAGTCAACCGCGCGATCTGGTCGCTGTTCGGAGACGCTCTCCACGCCTTCGGCTTCACGGCCGACCCCGAGCGAGTGCCTTTCGTGTTGCGGGACGCCGGCGGCGGTCTGATCTCGGTGGAGGCCGTTACCATCCCTCCCGACGAATACGTGGCTTGGACCGACTGGTACTGGCCGGGGAGGATGCCGCAGCGTGCCGATCAGCTCTACCTCGGGCGGCACCTGGACGATTCGTTCTGGTTCACGGCTATCGAAGGTGAGAGCGAGGGCGAGGACGCGATCTTCGTCCAGTACAACCTAACCTTCGCCACGACTTCGGACGGCACGAGCATGTCGACGTTCGCTCGGCAGTTGGAGGAGGCCCTCGCCGAAAGGCACTACTCCCGGCTGATCCTCGACATGCGCCACAACGGCGGCGGCAACAACACGACCTACCCGCCGCTGCTGCGGGTGCTGCGCCAGTTGCCAGAAGGCACCGTGCTGGTAGTGCTGACCAGCCGTCACACGTACTCGGCGGCCGTGAACCTCGCCATCGACCTCGAGAGATCCGTCCCTGTCACCTTCGTCGGCGAACCGACGGGCGGACGCCCGAACCTGTTCAGCGACGCGCGCGTCGTGCGTCTGCCGCATAGCAGTCTGGTCGCGAACATCTCCTCGCGCTACTGGCAGAAGTCCGATGTCGACGATCCGCGCGAGGCCGTCATGCCGCACATCGTCGTGCCGGTGCTTTCGGAGGACTGGTTCGGTGGGCGGGATCGGGCTTTGGAGGCTGCTTTGGGGTTGTGACTATTACGGCTGCAGGAGGGTGATCGACTTGGCGATCACGTCAGAGATCGTTGCCTCGCTCGCCCGTTCGATGAAGCGAAGCGACCGTGCCCGCCAATCCAGACTCTTGACGTGGTCGGCCAGAACGACGCCCTGTATCCGATTGGATTCCGACAACTCGACCTCGAACCCGTACCCCTTGACCTTGGTGGTGATCGGACAGCAGATCGCCAGCCCCGTGAGGCTGTTGTACTTAACGGGAGAAACTACGATCGCCGGCCGAACCCCGCTCTGCTCTCGGCCGACACGCGGAGAGAAGTCGCACCAGACAACATCACCCCGGTCCGGAACGTAGGTTCTCGTCACCAGATCTCTCTTCCGACCGGAGCACCCGTATCGGTCTCCTCATGAAGGTTCTCAGCGGTGATCTTTGCAAGTAGATCGTCTAGTCGGTAGCTCGGGGTGCGACTCGGCGTCACGATGATCGAGCCGTCGTTCAAGGAGATGTCGACCTGAGATCCATCTTCGATACCGGACTCCTCAGCGAAGGACTTGGGGATCCGTACTGCCAAGCTGTTCCCCCATCGCTGTACTCGCGCTCTCATCTCGGCCTCCAGCCTGTATCTACATTGGCGATACGTTTCAGGGGATGATAGCACCGGTACATCGTCTTGTGCTTGTACGACACTGCTTCTGCCTACGCACTCTAGGCAACTGAGACCGAGTCAGAGGCCAGGTTTCGGTTACCCCCACCCTAGGCAGATGCCAGAGCGCTCTTGGCTCTTGCCTATAGTGGGGGTGTCGGGAAACTCACCTGCTACCCCCGCTTCAGCTGCGGCTCGGCGCCAGCCGAAAGGAGCCACATGCCCGCCTACGTAGCCATCCTCCGCGCCGTCAACGTCGGCGGCACCGGCAAGCTGCCGATGGCCGAGCTTCGCGCCATGTGCCTCGCCGAGGGCTTCGAGCAGGTCCAGACCTACATCGCCAGCGGCAACGTCGTCTTCTCATCCGGCGGTTCCGAGGCCGAGGTCAAAGCCGCCCTCGAGCGGCGCCTCGAGGCGTACGCGGGCAAGCCGGTGGGCGTCCTGGTGCGCACCGCCGAGGAGATGGCCGAGGTCCTACAGTCCAACCCCTTCCCGGACCGGCCACGCAACCGGACCGTCGCCATCTTCCTAGACTCGCCGCCGCCCGACGACACGATCGAGGCCGTGCGCGGTCAGCAAGGTGAGGAGGTTCGCCTGGGGAAGCGGGAGATCTACGTGGCGTACGACGACGGCATGGCCTCCTCAAAGCTCAAGATCCCGGCCGCGGCCAGGGGCACGGCTCGCAACGTCAACACCGTCCAGAAGCTGGCGGAGATGGCTGCCGGAGTCTGAGCGGCGGCTGAGTCGGTCTAGTCGGTCAGCCTAGCCGGGTGGCATCAACGGCACCAACTCGATGTCTTGCTCCTCCTCCGGCACGTTCCCGTCAGGCAGCCCACCGAACCTGTCCACCGGCAGCTTGAAGCGGCCCGACAGACGCGCGCTGATGTTAGGTGGCGTGGTGCAACTGGTGAGCCGCTCGGCCAGGTTGTCGATGTAGACGGTGCCCGAGAACGCGCCGTACACGACCTCGACGCCGCTCTCCTCATCCGTCTCGAAGCGGTCGATGGTCACGCTGAACGGACCCAGCCCCAAGGTGCCGTTCGGTACGCAGCCGACCTCTGGGATCCACTCGAGGTTCAGGTAGTGCTGGTTGTAGATGTACGTGCCTTCGGAGTAGTCGTGGTCGCTGGCCGCGAAAGCAGACGAGACCCAACGCTTCGGCATGCAGCCTCCTAGGCTGTGCGACCACAGAAGGTTAGCGGCAGAGACGAGCACCCGCCGGAGAAAACGCACGAAACGCGCCTCCCGAACGACTAGACGCGTGGTAGTAACAGGCATGAGTGAGCACCCCGATCACCGCGCCATGCTGCGGGTCGCGCTGGCCGAGGCGAGGTTGGGCTTGAGCGAGGGTGGCATCCCCATCGGTGCCGCGCTCTTCCGCAACGACGGCACGCTGCTCGGCAAGGGCCACAACCGCCGCGTTCAGGACTCGGACCCGAGCAGCCACGGCGAGACCGACGCCTTTCGCAACGCCGGCCGCCAACGCAGTTACCGCGACACGATCATGGTCACGACGCTCGAGCCCTGCTGGTACTGCTCGGGTCTCGTCAAGCAGTTCGGTATCGGGACGGTCGTGGTCGGTGAGTCGCGGACTTTCCAAGGCGGCGCCGCTTGGCTGCGGGAGCAGGGCGTGACTGTCATCGACCTCGACGATCAGGACTGCGTGGCGATGATGGAGGCGTTCATCAGCCAGAGGCCCGAGCTGTGGAACGAGGACATCGGGGTGGATTGAGGGGTCGTGTAGTCCTCGATCTGGCTTCTGGCAGTCTAGGCTCGTGCCTAGATGCGTGCGTACCACGGCTATGCCACCCCTATACTCTCGCTATGAACGGCAAGGTAGTTATCGAGGCCTTCTGGGACCAAGAGGCCGGAGTCTGGGTGGCGACCAGTCAGGACGTGCCCGGCCTCGCTACCGAATCGGATTCGATCGAGTCATTGCTGATCAAGCTTTCTGAGCTGGTGCCGGAGCTGCTGAGCCTTAACCAGAGCTCTGACGACTTACCACCTGCCTTCGAGCTGGTGACAAGCCATCCGATTCAACCAGTGTCCTAATGGCCGACTACGCGCCCGCGCTCAGGCGCCTGCTGGCCCGCGCCGGCTGTGAGTTTGCTCGACAGGGAAAGGGCGATCACGAAGTATGGCGGAGTCCGATCAGCAACCGTCTCTTCGTGGTCGACAAGAAGATCAAGTCCCGACACACTGCTAACGAAGTCTTGAAACAAGCCGGCCTTGAGAAGGCGTTCTAGACTTTGACAACGATCAGGAGGGCACAGTGCTCGAGGTCTACCCCATCGGCAAAGCGCAAGTCCCCAGCGACTTCGACCAGGACACAGTGGAGCGAGCGATCGACGTCCTGGCCGCGCTTCCGGCGGAGCTGAGGCAAGTAGTCGAAGGCTGCAGCGACCTCGACCAACCCATCCGCGAGGGCGCCTGGTCGATCCGCGCGCTGGTGCACCACATCGCGGACAGCCACATGAACGCCTACGTGCGCACGAAGCTCGCGCTCACCGAGGAGAGCCCTCTGGTCAAGACCTACGACGAGGTCGCTTGGTCAGAGCTGGCCGATAGTGCGATGGGCGTCGGCGTCTCGTTGGATCTCGTCGCGTCACTGCACCTGAGGTGGGCGACGCTTCTCAGGAGCCTCGACCGCTCCGCGCTGGACCGCCCGTGGCGCGCGCCCGACGTGGACCCTCGACCACTGTGGCGCCTTCCGATCCTGTACGCCTGGCACGGTCGGCATCACGTCGAGCAGATTCGGCTCGCGAGGGAGCACTTCGGGCTCTAGGAGCCTACCCGACGGAAGACTCGGTTGGCGGGAAATCGCATACCGACAAGACCCTGAGCCCGGCGGACATCGCCGCACCAGCCTGATTCTCGTCGTAGGTGATCACGAAGTCCGCGTTCATCCTGAGCGACGCGGCAACGTGGAGCGCATCGAGCGACCGTAGCTGATGCCCGGCCAGCAGTCCTGCGTCGCGAAAGAGGGCCCTATCCGGCACGAGAAGATCGAACCGCTCAAGAAGTTCCGTCACTTTGCTTTGACGAACCGAAGCGCGGTTGGCCAGCCGACGCAACTCGGTCTCGAGTAGCAGACTCGAGACCAGCACGGCACCCTCTTGCGCCTCGTCCAGGAAGTCCTTCAACGCCGAGGTGTCGCCCACAGGCCCCACCGATCTCGCCAGACCCTCCCGACTGGACTCGAAGCCCATGTGTCAAGCTCCGAGTGCTGGACGCACGCATTCCCTTATCCTCGACGACGTGAAAAATGTGCATTCGTCGGACCTGCTCGCGGGGTCGAGGCGGTGGGCCTTCGCTCTGGCTCTCGCCGTCCTGTGGACCGGTAGCGCCGCCTTCGCTCAGCTCACCGCCGAGACCGCCCCTCACGAGTGGTGCGACGCGCTACTACCCACCTCGGTCATCGAGGACGTCGCGGGCGACTTCGCTGGGCGGATCGAACGGCGCACTTCGAGCCTGGTCGAGGAGACGGAAGGCAGATGCACGCGCACCTACAGCGTCGACGGCCAGAGGCTCACCGACGACCTGGTGCTGCTCGTCACGCCGGCGAGTTCGGCCGATGCGGCCGTCACCAACGTCAGGTGGATCGGTGACGACGCGGCAGGCTACGACTCGACGGTCCACCACGAATGGCTCGACGAGGTCGTCGAGATCGCGAGGCGCATCGCGGCGGTGCTGGGGTCCTAGCCGGTTCCTGGAACCGCGGCCTTCAGCGCTGTTGCAGCGCCACCCTGGCAGCCAGGGCGATGAACACGGTCCCCACGGCCTTCCCCTGCCACCGGTTGAACCGCCGGCTCTGCCTCAGCCTCGCGGTCAACGGCCCCGCCACGGTGACGAGCAGCGCGATGAACGCGACGCTCAGCGCCACGTAGATCCCTCCTAGCAGCGCGAGCTGCCCTGCCACCCCGCCGCTGGACGGGTTGACGAACTGCGGCAGGAAGGCGAGGAAGAAGAGCGCGACCTTCGGGTTCAGGACCTCGGATAGCAGGCCTTGGAGGTAGTTGAGCCGCCCTCCGTCGCTCGCGCGCTGCGCGGCTTCGGGCTCGGCAGGCCTCTCGAGGATGGCGCGCACGCCCAGGTAGATCAGGTAAGCCGCCCCGGCAAGCTTGACGACCTGGAAGGCGGACGCCGAGGTCATCAGCAACGCGGAGAGCCCGAGCGCGGCGAACCCCGCGTGGACCAGGTCTCCCGTTGCCACTCCGGCTCCGGTGAGGAGCCCGGCCCGCGTGCCGCCTCGCATGGTTCTCGTAGTGATGACGAAGATCGCCGGGCCTGGGATGACCAGCAGCACGAGGACGGCAGCCACGTAGGTCAGCAGCGTTGCGGGGTCCATGGCCGCACAGTCTACTCGTCCTCACGGCCGGTCATCTCACCGATCGGTCGCCGGCTCACCCCGCCGGTTCAACCCTGCGGGCGACGACCGCCCTGAACACGACGAATATCGTCACGGACAAGACTGTCAGCAGCGCCGACAGCGCTATCGCGGCGTTCAGATCGCTCTCGAGCGCCGCGTAGACGGCCAGCGGCAGGGTGCGAGTGCGCCCCTGCAAGCTGCCCGCGAACACGATGGTGGCGCCGAACTCCGCCAACGCCCGCGCCCAGGCCAGCACCAGTCCCTCGACGAACGCCGGCGCGGCCAGCGGCAGGAAGACGGAGACGAACATCCGAAGGCGCGAGGCCCCGTCCATCAGCGCGGCGCCCGCGAGCTCATCCGGCACCGCGGCGAAGCCGGCCTTCACCGCTCTCACGAAGAACGGGCTGGCGACGAACACCTGCGCCATCACTACAGCCACCGAGGTGAACGCGATGTTGACGCCCATCTCCGACAGCGGCGCTCCGAGCAGCCCGCGGCGGCCGAACACGAGCAGCAGGCCGACGCCCGCGATCACCGGAGGCAGCAGCAGCGGCAGATCGACGAGAGCATCGAGCAGTCTGCGCCCCCTGAAGTCGTGCCGCCCGAGCAGGTAAGCGAGCGGGGTGCCCAAGAGCACCACGATGCTCATGCTCGTCAGGGTCGTGACGAGGCTGAGCCTGAGCGCCTCGGCGGCGGCCGGGCGCAGCAGGGTGCCTAACGCCTCCGGCGCGAGGGCTCTCGCCACCAGCACCAGCGTCGGCAGCACGAACAGCGCGAGGGTCGCGATGCCGAGCGCTATGAGCAGCGCCGGGGCCCGGCGGTCGATGGGAGGCCGGCCCCTCGCCCGAGTGTCCGGTCTGCCGGAACCAGGGTCAGCTCTCAGGTCTCGACCACCGCCGGCACCACGCATACAGCGAAGACTACGGGTTGATGAAGCCGCGCCGCGCCAGCACGGCCTGAGCCTCCGGCGTCAGCAGGAACTCGACGAAGGCCTGCGCCAGCTCGGGCTGAGGCGCCTCGGCAAGTGCCGCGACCGGGTAGGTCGCGGTCACGTTGTGCTCCTCGGGGATGTCGATGACGGTTATGCCGGCGAGGACGGCGGCATCGGTCGAGTAGACGATGGCGGCGTCGGCCTCGCCCAACTCGATCTTGAACGCCACCTGGCGCACGTTCGGCTCCTCGGAGACGAGATTGGCGAGGACCCGCGCGGCGAATCCGGCACCGAACGCGCTCTCGAGCGACGCGATCGCCTCACGCGAGTAGCGGCCGACCGGCACCTCGGGTCCGGCCAGCACCAGCAGCACCCCGCTATCGCCGAGGTCCTCGAGCTCGGTGACCTGCGATCCGGCCGAGGCGATGACCACCAGCCGGTTGTGCGCGAACACCGACGGCTCGCCAGCGACCAGCCCCGCGTCCTCCACCACGGCCATCTGGACGGTGTCGGCGCTGGCGAAGACGTCGGCCGGCGCGCCCTGCACGATCTGGGTGCTGAGGGTCGACGAGCCGCCGAAGTTCAGCAGCACGCTCACGCCGGGATGGTGCCCCTCGAACAGTTCGGCGATCTCCTCGAAGGCCTCTGTCAGGCTCGAGGCGGCGAAGACGGTGAGCTCCTGGGCTAGGGCCGACGCTGACAGGGCGAGTGTGACGAGTAGTGCTAGAAGCGTCCTTATGCGCATGCGGATCTCCGGGATCGTGCGGCGATTGTACGTGGCGTCCTGGAGGCGGAACGCTCGCGCACGAACGCGCCCGCTCGCATCTTTGCATCTTGATGCTGGGATGCGGCATGGCCAAGACCCGCACGACGTCGACCATCGACGAGGACGTGCCGCGAGCCGTCAAGGTCAAGGCTGCTCGCACTGGGCAGCGTGATAGTGGGGTTATCGAAGCGGCCCTGCGCCGGGAACTCGGGTTCGACCTATTGGACCGCATATGGGCACGCGACGACCTGCCCGAGGCAGAGGCGGTCGCCCTAGCGCTGGAGGCGCAGCGCGCAGTTCGCGAGAGAGACGACCGGGACGCGTAACGCATGGGCGCCGTCCTCGACACGAACGTCTTGGTCGCGCCGAGAGTAACCGCCGCCGAACGAGAAGAGTTCGTGGGTCTGCTCAAGGAGCATGCGATCAGGACGGCGGACTCGGTTCAAGCAGCCGCGATTCGGTCATCGGATCCAGCCGACGACTACCTGATCTCTCTCGCGAAGACCGCGCAAGCGCTCCTCGTATCCGGCGATGGAGATCTCCTGGATCTGGCGGCCGTCGCTCCGATAATGAGCCCATCAGCCTTCCTAGAGCTTCAGCGAGACCTGTGAACCATCGACCCGTCGTTGCAAACCGGAAGCTGCCCTTCAAGGCTAAGCCAGGCGGTGTGTCGAGCCGATCCTCGCGGAAGTTAGGCTTCGCCGACTCTCACCTCATCGCGTCCAACGCCGCCGTCAGCTTCGCCCTGGCCTCCAGCGGCAGATCTGCCAGCTCCGCCTTGGCGCTTTCCGGAGCGCCCGCGAAGATCGCCTCCGGGTTGGCGATGCTGACCTCGATCTCGTCGGCCGTGACCTCGCGGACGACTACGTTGCACGGCAGCAGCAGGCCGATGGCCGGCTCGGTGCTCAGTGCCTGATGCGCGAGATGCGGGTTGCACGCACCCAAGATCCGGTAGGGCGAGACGTCGACACCTAGCTTCGCCCTGAGGGTGGCGCTGACGTCGATGTCGCTGAGGATCCCGAAGCCTTGAGACTTGAGGGCGTCGGTTATCGAGGTGATGGCGGCGTCGAAGGAGCCGTTGTATCGGCGGGTCAGCCCTAGAGGTGTAGCGGTGGTGTTCATCGCGCGCAGGCTACCGCCGTGCGCGGCCGCGCGCGTGTCGTCCAGGACGCGCGTCGTATACGGGATCGACCGCATGTTCGTCGATGCGACCCTCTAGTTGGGGCCAGTCTGCTGGATACACTCCAACTTCGTCAGAAGGTTGGCAAGGTTCGCCGGCTCCAGCACGAGGAACGGGCGCGGGCCACCGATCATCTGGAGTCCTATGGTCTCCTCGCGCAACACCAGGTGATCGAGCAGCAGCCAAGCGGCCTGGCTGTCGGCATGGTAGACGCCGCTCGCGACACGCCAGAAGTAGAAGCGAGCGCTGTCGTTGGCGCTGCCGATGTACACGAGTACGTAGTCCGCGTCCGGATCGAGCGCCTCCCGGAACCCGAGAGCCATCACCGGCGGTCCCTCGGCTGGGCAGAACAGGCCCGCCTGCACCTGCTGGTCGAAGCCGCTCATCAACGATCGATCGTCGATGTCCCAGGCCCACCACGTCGCCCAGCTCTGCGAGGCGCTGGCCTTCAGGCATGGGACCTGATCGACGAGCGCCTTGAAGGCATCGAGCCCGAAGGTGTAGAGCACCGGATCCTGGTCGTCGGGGTGGAACCACACGCGGAACCTCAGGCTCCCGCCCCACTCCATCACCATCGCGAAGCCGGACCAGTACTGGGAATCGTCCGGCATGGCGCGCGATGTGGCTGGGTCGTAGTGCCACAAGGTCCTTCCTTCTAGGTAACCGTCGCTGTGGGTCGCCTCTACCCTGATGCTGTCGAGGTTACGAGAATCGTAGGGCTGTCCGAGACGCAGCATCGGCATGAAGCCGCCCTGAAAGCACACAGCGTCCAGACCGATAGCGTCGACTGCCAGACCCGGCGGGTGCACGAACGCGCTGAGGCTGACGTGACCTCGCATGGGGATCTCGTGCCACGGCATCTGCTGGGCCGCCGCGGTGCAGACGAGGGCGGCGAGCGCGATGGCCGCGATGGACCTGACCTGTAGCGCCGCAACGACACGGCTTGCCTCCACTACTCCAACGGTCCGGTCTCGCGCGAGCAGAGCGCCGGTACGTGTTACCCCAGCGTAGGGCGTCTGGCCCGGGCGGGCGCACGACCCACTTGCTAGATTGAACACATGGTCGTGGCCTTCTGGGCGCTAGCCGCGGCGGCCTTGGCCCTCGGACTGTTACAGTTAGGTGTCGCCTTGCGGTTGGGCTCGCGCCTGACGCCGGCAGGCACCGCACCCGCGCCACCTGTCCCACGCCCCGCCATCAGCGCGCTGGTCCCGCTCAAGGGTGCACCCGTCGGCCTAGCCGAGCGGTTGCAGCGCCTGCTAGACGCCCTGCGCGACGACGATCAGCTGGTGCTCGCCGTGGAGACCGAGGACGATCCAGCCCATACGGTCGCGGCGACGATTCGCGCGGCGAACCCCGGTCGAGACGTCACCATCGTCCTCTCCGGGCCGCCAGGCGAGCGGACGGGCAAGCAACACAACCTCAGCGCCGCATTGACCCACGCCAAGCGCGACCTGATCGCGTTCATGGACGATGACGTGCTTGTGGAGAGGGCCAACCTCGATGAAGCCGCCGCTGTCGTGGCACGGTCTGGCCTGACCGCGACCGATGACCTCGGTGCGGCGCGGAGCGTCGGCGCGGCTTTCGCGCTGCCGTTCTACGGCGTATCGAAGAGCTCCGGTCCCCGACTGGGCGGCGACTTGGTGGCCGCCTACACCAACCACGGCTTCGCGCCCAACATGGCGTCCCTGGCGCTGCAGTCGCCGCCGCGGTTCATCATCGGCGGCTTCTGGCTGACGAGCCGCGCCGCCCTCGACGCGATCGGCGGGCTCGAACGCTTCACCGCGACGGTCAGCGACGACGCAGCCATCGGCCGGGCTTTCCATGCGGCCGGCAAGGACAACGTGCTCCTGCGCATGCCTGTGCGCCTCGAACCCGAGCAACTGAGCCTCAGAGGCGGCCTAGCGCACCTCCTCAAGTGGCTGACCCTGCTGCGTGCCGAGGGCATCGGCGTGCTGTTCGTCTGCTTCCTGACCTGGAACCCCTTGGCTACTGGGGTTCTCGCGGTCGTGATGGCGTGGGTCGCTCCCGGCATGTCGGCCCTGTCGGCGCTGCCGGTCGTGGTCGTGCTGATAGCGCTACGCGCGCTTGCGGTGTTCACGTTGGATGCGAGGGTCTTCGGCCTGAAGCCGGTGGGGCGCTACCTACCGATGCAGGTAGCGTACGAGGCGCTGATGGCGCCGTGGCTGTTCCTGATGGCCGCCTTCCGCCGCGAGGTGCGGTGGCGCGGGCGTCGTTACCGGCTCGGCGCTGGAGGCCAGCTCTCGCGGCCGCAGCGGGTCGGCTAGCGGCCCTCGCAAGAGTGCGGTTCCACTGACTCCGTAGCGCTCAACTCCACAACGGCACCAACGCCCCAGCCGCCGCATCGACCAGCCCCAGATCGGTCAGCTTGAGCTCAGGGATGACTGGCAGCCCCAGGAAGCTCAGCGCCATGAACGGTGAAGGGAGCGTGACCCCCAAGCTGGCCGCCGCCTCGTCGAGGGCGGTGAGCGCCGCTGCCACCTCGACCAGCGGTGCCTCGGTGACGAGGCCCGCCAACGGCAAGGGCAGCTCGGCGAGGACCACGCCGTCCGCCACGGCCACGAAGCCGCCATCGAGCTCGGCCAGGCGCCCGCAGGCCGCTAGCATGTCCTCATCGTCCACTCCGACCACCAACAGGTTGTGGTGGTCGTGTCCGACGCTGGAGGCCAGCGCGCCGCGCCTCAGGCCGAAGCCCTTGACGAAGCAGGTCGCCACTAGTCCTGCGTGCCCGTGCCTCTCGACGCACGCCAGCTTGGCTAGGTCGGCAGCGGGATCGGCCAGCGCTCGCCCAGCGGAGACGGAAGGCCGAACCTGCGCCGAACCGGTCACGATCTGGTTCGGGACCGCGACGACGCAGCGCGTGGTGCTCGCTCCGGCTGGCACCTCGATCGCGAACGACTCGGCGCTCAGACGACTCGGCAGCCGCACCGTGCCCCTCACCACCGCATCGGCGGCGCCGAACAGCCGCGTGGCGCGCGAGACGAGCTCTCCGTTCAGCGCGACGAGCGCTCCGTCCTTGTAGACGCGTCGGGCGGTGAAGCTGGCGAGGTCGTCGACCACCACCAGGTCGGCGAAGCACCCGGCAGCGACCGCGCCGCGGCGCGCGAGCCCGAAGTGGCGGGCATGGTTGTAGCTGGCGCAGCGCACGGCGTAGGGGGTGGCGACCGACCTGACCAGGTGGTCGACGCCGCCTTCGGAGAGCAGGTCGTGCGGCAGGCGGTCATCGGTGACGAAGCCGATGCGGTCGGCGTTGGCAGGTTCGACGAGCGGCCTCAGCGCGGCGAGGTCGCGGGTGACCGAGCCCTCGCGCACCATCAGGTAGGCGCCGGCGCGCAGCTTCTCGCTGCCCTCGGCGAGGGTCGTCGCCTCGTGATCCGAGCCGATGCCGCTGGCGAGGTACGCCTGCAGGTCGCGGCCCGTCAGGCCGGGCGCGTGCCCCTCGGCGCTGACGCCCCACTCCTCGGCCAGAGCGGCTTTGGCGAGGACGTCCTCGACGCCGGCGACCACGTCGGGGAAGCTCATGATCTCGGCGACGCCGATCACGCGCGGGTGACCTATCAGCCGCGCCATCTCGACCAGGCCGAAGTCGGCGCCGGCGGTCTCGAGCTTGGTGCTCGGCACGCACGACGGCACGGTCACCCACACGTCGAGCGCGAGGCCTTCGGTGGCGTCGAGCAGCCAGCGCACGCCGGCCTCGCCAGCCACGTTGGCGATCTCATGCGGGTCGCAGACGACCGCGGTGACGCCGCGTGGCACGACGACCTCGGCGTAGGCGGAGGGCGCGACCAGTGCGGACTCGAGGTGCACGTGGCCATCGATCAGACCTGGCACGACCAAGGCGCCGCCGAGATCTAGCGTCTCGGTGGCAGGTTCTTCCTCGGCCAAGCCACTGCCGACCGCCGCGATGAGGCGGCCAGCGATCAAGACGTCGGCTGCTACGACCTCGTTGGTGAAGACGTTGACGACGCGGCAGTTGGTGAGTAGGAGGTCACCTAGGGCACGGCCCGCTGCTACCGCGACGGCGGTTGCTACCTCGGCAGGCGTCGCACGGGTCGAGTGGAGACCGGTCGTGCGCGCGCCGCGGCCCACCGCCCCGAGCCGCCCTCAGCTCACTGCTCTGCCAGAGGCGAGGCGGCAGCCGCGCTCTTGCGCGCGTCGCTGGCGTAGTAGGGGTTCTCGCCCGCGTCGTGGTCGGTGGCGTCCCTGACGGTGTGGATCTCGGGCACGTGCTCGGACAGCAGCCTGACGATCCCCTGCTTGAGGGTCACGTCGGCCGCGCCGCAGCCCTGGCAGCCGCCGCCGAAGCGGATGTAGGCGACCCCGTCCTCGACACCCTCGAGAGCCACGGTTCCGCCGTGACTGGCCACCCCTGGGTTGATCTGCTGGTCGAGGACGTCTTGGACCTTCTGCGCGATGGGGTCGTCCCATTCCGGGCTGGCGAAGAACACGCGGAAGCCGGACTGGATGACTCCATCGACGAAGTCGACGGTGGCGCCGTCGAGCTGAACGGCGCTGCGCGGGTCGAGGAAGACCTCGAACGAGCCCTCGTCCTGGACCGTGTCGGCAGGCTGCTTGTCGGCGGCCTTCACGAGCCACAGGCGCTGCTCCGCGCGGCTGCCAGCAACGCGCAGAGCTCCCACACCTTGGGAGCTCTGCGCTTGCATGAACTTCAGGACGCGCTGCTTGGCGATGTCGGTGAACTTGAGCATGTGACAGCAGCGTATCCGAACTGGCGCTGACTTACAGCACCTGCATGACGTAGTTGTCGGTCGCGCGCTCCAGTCCGTCGATGTCGGCGACGTAGACGCCGCGCGTGCCCGAGAGGGCGCCCTCCGCACGGAGCTCACCGAGGATGCGCGTGATCGTGACGCGGCTCGAGCCGGTCAGATCGGCGAGGTCCTCGTGGGTCAGGGCGAGGGGCAGCTTGGTGCCGCCCTCACGGTCGTCGGACGGCAGGCCGAACTGCTTGGCGAGCCTCAGGAAGGCGCGGGTGACACGAGCGCCGACCGGCATCTCGGCCTCGTCGAGCATCTCGCGGCTGCGGCGCAGCTGGCGCGCGAGGCTGCGGAGCACGTAGTCGCGCAGGCGCGTGTCGTTCATCGCCTGCTGCGGGTCCATCGGGGTCAGGCAGGCGTCGTGGACCGCAACGACCGTCTCGGCGTGGCGGCCGCCGTCCAGAGCGCTGAGACCGAGCACGTCGCCGGGGCCGTAGAGGTCGGCGATGCGGTCTCGCCCGAGGCTGGTCGGCACGACGGCCTTGAGGACGCCGTGGTTGACGACGTAGAGGCTGCTTGCATCTCGGTCCGCTTCGTAAAGCGTCTGTCCCGGCTCGAGGTTGCGTTCGGGCAAGGCCAGGCCGCTAGGAACGATTTCGGGCGGATGGCAGTTGCTCGGGGTACCGAGTAGCTGGAAGGTATCGAGCATCGTGGATCCTTTCCGGGAGATCCCTGTGGGCACCGGGTACCGGTGCAGCGGCGGTTGGAGGGTGCTTGAGCTGCCGCGCCCCGCCTATCCGGGGCCGGCTACCTGGGTGAGACCGCACCGTCGGCCGTGCGAGCGGGTGGGTCCTGGGTTCGCCTCGGCGCCGGGAAGATCGGGCGCGGGGGCGGCCAACTACAAGAAATATAGCACCAAGGCCTTAGATTGTCCATAGCGGTCACGGTTCGTGAACGTATGATGAGAGCCGTCCTAGACGCGTATGAGCGCAGGGCGCACGATGCGCGCCAGGCCGGAAGCCGGAGCAACATGTGATTTCTCATCACATTTGACATCGGGCCCTTTTCACCTTAGCATTTAAGGCATGACCGAGCAAGAAGCGGGCGGCGCCAAGCAGCCCCTCTCCCCCACGCAGCGCAAGGTCTTCGACCGGCTGCTCGAGCACCACCGCCGCACCGGCAAGACGCCAGAGCTCTCGGAGATGGCTCGCTCCCTCGGCATGCACTACGTGTCCTTGAGGCAGCACCTGGAGGCCCTGCATCGCAAGGGGCACCTGAGCTTCGAGAGCCGCGGCCGTGGGCGTCCACCCATCCTGAGCCTCCCGAGCGTCGCGACGGGCATCCCGCTCTTGGGTGAGATCCCGGCGGGCCCCCTGGATGCTGCCCTGGCCAGCGCGGACGCCTACCTGACGCTCGGCGGCTTCCGGGACGAGAGCTTCGCGCTCAGGGTGCGGGGCGACTCGATGGCAGACCTGATCCAGCCGTCCGACGTCGTGCTGCTGGCGCGCCGGCAGCCGCAGCGCAGCGGTGAGATCTGCGCGGTGAGGGTCGAGGACGAGGAGGCGACGCTGAAGTACCTGGAGCGCCACTCCGACGGCACCGTCACCCTGCGCCCCCACAACCCCGACTACCAGCCGCAGCGCCTGCGGGCGGCCGACGTCAACGTGGACGGGGTCTACCTGGGGCTGCTGCGAGGAGCGGTGGCCGACGCGCTCATCGATTACGGCTGAGGCCGCCCTTCACGGCGCCGCTGCCGACCAGCTCGTCGATCTCGTCGGCGCTCAGTCCCAGCAAACCGCTCAGCACCTCTTCGGCGTGCTCGCCGAGCAGCGGCGGCACGGGCGCCCGTCCGGGCGCCGGAGCGAGGTCGAGTGGCGCGCCGTTCACGTCAGAGACGTGCCATAGCGGGCTCGCGATCATCTTGAGGCGCCCGGCGGTGGGGTGCTCGCCGGTCACGACCACGCGACGCGCCTTCGCCTGAGGGTCCTCCAGCGCCTCCGGCAACGACTCGACCGGGGTGGTCGGCACACCGGCTGCCACGCATCTCTCGATCAGCTCCGCGCGGCTGAAGGCGCTCACGAGCGGCGTCAGCAGGTCGATGAGCGCCTCGCGGTTGGCCACGCGCGCGGCGTTCGTGGCGAAACGCTCGTCCTCGCTCAGCGCAGCGACCCCGAGCACGCGGCACAGCTTCGCGAACTGCGAGTCGTTGCCCACCGCGACGACCACCTCGCCGTCGGCCGCCGGCAGCGCCTGGTAAGGCACGATGTTCGGATGGGCGCTGCCCAGCCGTCGCGGCGCCAAGCCGGTCAGCAGCGCGCTCTGCGCCTGGTTGACCATGCTGGCGAAGGCGACCTCGAACAGCGAGACGTCGAGGTGCGCCCCTTCCCCCGTGCTCTCGCGCCGCTGCAGCGCAGCCAGCACCGCCACGGCCGCATGGGTTCCCGTCAGCACGTCGATCAGCGCCACCGGCAGCTTGACCGAGCCGCCATCGGCCTCGCCGGTCATGGCCATCAGACCGGTCTGGGCCTGCATCGCGGCGTCGTAGCCCGCCTCGGACGCGCGGGGGCCGCTGTGGCCGTAGCCGGTTATCGACAGGTAGACGAGCCTCGGGTTCTCGGCCGCCAGGGGCGCGTAGTCGAGGCCGTAGCGCGAGAGGTCGCCGCTCTTGTAGTTCTCGACCAGCACGTCGGCCTTCAGCGCCAGGTCCCGGACCAGCCGTGCGCCGGCGGGGTTCTTGAGATCGACGGCGAGGCTGCGCTTGCCGCGGTTGACGCTCAGGAAGTAGCCGCTCTCGCCCCCTACGAAAGGTGGACCCCAGGTGCGGGTCTCGTCGCCGCGCGGCGATTCGACCTTGATGACCGTCGCGCCGAGGTCGGCGAGCAGCTGCGTGCAGTACGGTCCGGCCAGCACGCGGCTCAGGTCCAGGACCAGTAGCCCGTCTAGCACGCCGGCACCGGAGCCTTCGCTCTCACCGGTAGGCGCGAATCGCGTCGGAGCTCAAGGTGCGCCCTCACTCAAGGCGCCGCCCAGGCCGGCACCAGCGACGCGTCGACCGGCCGCCTCAGCAGCGCCAGCGCACGGTCCGGCCGGTCGGTGATGATGCCGTCGACCTGCATCTCGATCAGGTCGGTCATCGTCCCGACGTCATCGATGGTCCACACGTGCACCTCGACGCCGCGCGAGTGCGCGGCCCTGACGAAATGCGGCGTGACGACGCGCAGCCCGGCCTGAGAGACGGGGACCTGCAGGGCGTCGAACGGCGGGCTGTACGCGGCGGTCAGGCGCAACGTCGAGAGCACGAAGAAGGTGACGACCTCGCGCGGGCTGGCCGAGGTCGCGACCTCGGGGCAGGCGCGCCTGAAGGCGTTGAGGGTCGGGGCGCTGAAGGAGGCGACCATCACGCGGTCCACCGCATCCTCCGAGCGGATCACCTCGCACAGAGCCAGGGCGGTCGCCTCGTCGTGCTGCTTGATGTCGACGTTGACGCCGACGCCGGGCAGCGCCTGGAGCACCTCGCGGAGCGAAGGGATCGTGACGCCGGTGCCGCGGTACGGCAAGGCCGCGCCGGGCGCGATCTCGAGGTTGGTGCCGTCAGGCGTCCAGCGGTAGCCGGCGTCGAGCGCCTGGACCTGCGCCAAGCCCATCTGCGCCACGGCGCCGCGCCCGTCGGTCGTGCGGTCGACGGTCTCGTCGTGGATCGTCACCAGCACGCCGTCTGAGGTGGCATGCATGTCGACCTCGAGCACGTCGACGCCGAGCCTGGTGGCGGCGTCGAAGGCGCGCATCGTGTTGCCGGGCCACAGGCCGTCGCCGCCTGCGTGGGCCATCACGGCTACGCCGGGCACGTCGAGACCTATGTACGGATGATCGGCCGGACGCGGCCGCGCCAGCACCGACAGCACCGCGTAGAGCAGCGCCAGCAGCGTGAGGACGATCATCAGGGCACGAGGTATCCGCATGGGGCCTCCTAGCGGCTTTGCTGCCCGCGAGTCTACCCGGCGCGGCTACTGACGGATGCTTGGAGCCGGCTGCGGTCCGACGCCGGGCCCAGCACCGGAGTTGACCACCGGCCAGCCATCGATCCACTCGATCCGATCGATGAGCACGGGCCGCCTGGTGGCGCCGCTGCCAAGCCTGGCGTTTCTCGGGTCGATGGCGTGATAGACCATCCAGTCCTGACCGTCGTCGTCAGTGGCGATGGCGTTGTGCCCAGGACCGACCCAGGCGTCGTTGCGGTAGAGGACCAGCGACCCTCCTCCGGCGCGCAGGTTGCGCCCGAGGTCGTCGAGGTAGGGACCGAGCAGCGTCTCCGAGCGCCCCACCCAGGTGGCGTAGCTGCTCTGCGCACCCTCGCAGCAGGAGCCAGAAGAGAGGAAGAGGTAGTAGAGACCGCCGCGCTCGATCAGGTAGGCGGCCTCGAAGCGGGTGTCGGCAAGCCTCGTCGGCTCGCCGGCAGGCTCCGTGCCGTCGGCGCTCAGGGCCACGGCGAAGATGCCGTTGAAGCTGCCCCAGATCAGGGTGCGGGAGCCGTCTGCCGCGACGTGATGGAACGGGTCGATCGAGTTGCGCACGCCGATGTCGTCGGAGCAGAACACAGGTCTGCCGAGGTCCTGCCACGGCCCCTCGGGATGAGCGCTGGTGGCAAGGCCGATGCAGGGGTTGGGATCGCCCCAGGTCGAGTAGCTGTAGTAGAGGTGATAGATGCCGTCCACGACGCTGATGTCGGGCGCCCACAGGAAGCCTTGCGACTTCCAGCGCGGCGGGAAGGTGAAGACGTCGCGTACGAAGGTCCACTCGACCAGATCGTCGCTCCTGAAGATGGGCAGGTAGTGCTCGATGCCGTCGTTCCAGCGGTCCTGGGTGGCGTAGAGGTACCAGACCCCCTCGGGAGTGCGGATCAGGCTGGGATCGGCTGCGACCGGCTCGATGACTGGGTTGGTGAACGTCTGCGCCAAGGCGGCTCCTCCTAGGCTCAGCAGCGCTGCGAGCAACACCGCGAGCGGCACCGTGGCGGGCCTCATGGCGTCACCAGCGGCCGTCGTCCCCTGGCCGCCCTGCGGAAGTCTTCGACGGCCGCCGTCGGCGTCCTGTCGGCCACGGTCGGGGAGAGGTGGTAGAGGCCCGCCGGACAGACGTTGCCGGCGCGCCGCTGCAAGAGCGAGTCCCAATCGATGTGGTCGAACAGCGGCCACCAGGTGTAGCCCCTGACGTCGATGCCGCTGCCTCTGGCGCGGTCGATCTCGGCTAGGTTCCACTCCAGCCACGTCCGCCGCGCCTCGTCGCTGCCCGAGGCGCTCGATTCGGCCACGAACAACGGTCGCCGGTAGCGCTGCCAGTACTGCTCGCAGGTGGCCGCGAGGCCCAGCGGCCGCCGCGCCACCTCCACGACGGGCTCGCCCGAGGCAGCGAAGGAGAGGTCGTGCTCTGTCTCGGGGTAGTAGTCCAGCCCGATGACGTCTACGCGCACCGGCTCGGCGCCGAGCTCGTGGGGCGGGTAGCCGGCGGCGGCCAGCCACTCGTAAGTCTCCTGACCGGCCGCGGCCTGGCCGAGCAGCAGGTCGAAGGCCGCGTAGCGCTGCAGGGTCAGGAATGCGGCCTCTTCGACCAGGCGCGGGTCGTCCTGGTCTTTGGGATGGAAGGTATCGGCTCCGTCGTTGAGCCAGATCTCCATCTCGGGAGCGACTCTCTCCACTAGCCTGATGCCCTCGCGGAGGGCCGACACGACGGGCCTGAGAACCTGCGCGAAGCCCTCGGCTCCCTTAAGGTGAGGCGGCCAGATACCCCAGCCGGCACGGAAGTAGGTGCTGATGTACGGCTCGTTCCACGGGGTCAGCTTCGCCACCGTGCCGCGGTAGCGCTTGGCGAACGCCTCGGCGTAGGCGGCGTAGGCGCTGACGAAGCGCCCGTCGAGGTAGCCGCCTGTGAGGTAGGCGGGCACGCCGAAGTGGACGAGGTCCCAGATCGGCTCGATGCCGAGCCGTGCGAGCTCGTCGAAGGCGTCATCGACGGCTTTCCACTCGTAGACACCGGGCTCCCGCTCCACCTCCGGCCAGGTGATGCCGTAGCGCAGAGCGTCGGCGCCGACCTCGGCCGCCAGAGCCAGGTCCTCGCGCCAGCGCGAACGATGCCCCGTCCAGCTCAGCTCGTCGACCTGCATGTCGGGGATGAACGCGTTCTCGATGCCGACTATCCAACGGAAGGGCTCGGCCGTGCCGTCTGCGCCAGACCGGCCGCCTCTGCGCCTGTCACTCATCTTTCAACCCCGTCAATGACATCCCCCTGATGAAGTAGCGCTGGGCGAGGAGGAAGGCGATGAGCACCGGCACCGAGGCGATCGCCGTGCCTGCCATGAGCTTGCCGTAAGCGGTCCAATAGCGGCTGCTGAACGAGGTGATCGCCACCGGCAGCGTCTGCATCTCGCCGTGCACGACGAACAGCGGCCAGACGTAGTTGTTCCACGAACCCATGAACTGGAACAGCGCCAGCGTCGCCATGGGCGCCACCAGGAAGGGCAGCAGCACGTGCCACAGGACCTGCAGGCTGCTCGCCCCGTCGAGCCTGGCGGCCTCCTCCAGCTCGCGCGGTATCGAGAGGAAGAACTGCCGCATCAAGAAGACGCCGAAAGCAGCGGGAAGACCGGGCCAGATCAGGGCGTGGTAGGTGTCGATCCAGTTGAACCTGATCATCATCAGGTAGTGGGGTATCAGGAAGATCACCCCGGGGATCATCATCGAGGAGAGGACTATCCAGAACCATAGGTTCCTGCCGCGGAAACGCATGCGCGACAGCGGGTAGGCGGTGGCGACCGCCAGCACCACGCTGCCGAGGGCGAAGGCCGAGGAGGTGAACAGCGAGTTGAACGTCCAGCGCAAGAAGGGCGCGTTGGGCGACCGCAGGATGGTGGTGTAGTTCTCCAGCGTCGGCTCGTGAGGCCACCACTGGATGGGCCGCGAGACGGTCGCGGCCTCGCTCTTGAGCGACGTCGCCAGCATCCAGTAGATGGGTGCGAGGAAGATAACGGCGAGCACGCACAGCAGCGCGAAACGCGGCAGGTCGCGCCAGCGACGGCTGCGCCCTGACCGCGCCACTCGGCCGCTGCGAGCCTCCGTCGCTGCGCTCGGGCGCACCGCGGCCTTGGACCGAGCGGCGATCATGCCCTGCCCCTGCCGAGGTCGCGAATGGTGAGGCGGAACTGGAAGGCCGTCACCAACAAGAGCAGCAGCCCGAACGTCAGCGACATCGCCGCGGCCGAGCTGAACTGGAAGTTGCTGAACGCTTCCTCGGTGATGTACATCATCACGCTCTGGGTGGTCCTCAACGGTCCGCCGGCGGTGATCACATGCGACTGCCCGAAGAGCTGAAACGAGCCGATGGTGGTGGTGACCGCCGCGAAGAGCGTGACGGGGTTGATCTGCGGCCAGGTGATGAAGCGAAACTTGCCCCAGCTTCCCGCGCCGTCGATCTCGGCCGCCTCGTAGTAGGCGGAGGGGATGGCCGCGAGCGCCGCAGAGTACAGGATCATGTTGAAGCCGACGGTCCACCAGATGGTGCCGACGATGATCGGCACCCAGGCCAGGCCGGGTGTGGTGAGGAAGGGCAGCGACTGCGTCCAGGGGAAGGCGTCGAGCAACACGTTGACCAACCCCGTGCGGTTCTCGAACATCCAGCGCCACAGCAGCCCCATGACCGACACGGCGAGGATCGTGGGCAGGAAGAAGACGGCCCTGAAGAAGGCACGGCCTGGGATCGGCCTGTGCAGCAGCAGGGCTAGCCCGAGCGCGCAGAAGACCAGAGCCGGCACGGTGATGGCGGTGAACAGGGCGGTGTTGCCGAGCGTCTTCCAGAAGAACTGGAACTGCGGCGAGCCGGGCGTGAGCAGACGCTCGTAGAAGGCAAGTCCGACGAAGCGCTGGCTGTCCGCGAGTATGTTCCAGCGGTGAAGGCTGACGTAGACGCCGAAGCCGACGGGATAGACGACGAAGATGAGGAAGAGCACCGCATGCGGCAGCAGGTAGAGGTAGGGCTCGAGCGGATGCCCGTCGGCTCGCGAGCGTCCTACGCGGCGGCGGCTGGTGGTCATGCTTTCACCTCCATCGCTTTCACTCACATCGCTTTCACTCACATCGCTTTCACTCAAATCGTGGCCGTTCGACCGGTCCGGGGGAGGGCCCCTACGGGCCCTCCCCTAGCGACTAGGTAATTGGCTCTGCGGCCGTTCCGGCGAGCCGGAACCAGGCTAATCAACCTCGGCGGCTCAGGGCAGGCTGAGCAGCCCGTCCGCGATGCGCGCGGCCGCCTCGTTGACCCCGTTGGACAGGGCAGCCTCCACCGGCGCGGCTCCCCGCAGCGCCGCTTCGAAGGCAGCGTCCCAAGCGCCGCGGAACTGCGCCAGGAAGGGGAAACCGGTGAGCACGAAGGTCGAGTTCATGGCGTCGGAGAGTTCCGCCATCGGGTTGTCGGCGTACCCGGGGCTCGACGCGACCGCCGCCTGCGTCGGCAGACCGCCAGCACCGGTCCAGAACAGGTTCTGCTCCGCCTGCGTCATCCAGCCGATGAAGGTCATCGCGGCCGTCTGCCTGGCGGGGTCGGCGTTGCGCTGGACGGGCAGCGCGAGGTGGCTCGAGCCGCCCCAGGTGGCGTAGCGCTCGGTGCCCAGTTGGGGGAAGGCGGCGACGCCGAAGTCGAGATCTGGTTGGTCGCGGTACTGCGAGAGCATCCACACACCGTTGAAGTTCATCGCGGCGCGGCCCTGCCTGAAGGCGTCTATCTCGCTGCCTTCGGTCGCATCGGAAGGACCGACGCCGTGGACGGCGGCGATGTCGACAAGGAACTGCACGGCCTCCTGAGCGGCGGGCGAGTCGAAGTTGGGAGCGTAGTCGTCCTCGGGCCCCGCGACGAAGGTGACCCCGTTCTGAGCCGCGACGGCGTAGGCGATGGTGCCGCCCATCCAAGGGCTCGGGACGCCGGCAGCCCAGCGCTCGAGGTCGTTGGGGTCGAAGCCCTCGTCACCGGGGCCGCGACCGGAGGTGTCGACCGTGAGCGCACGGGCCGCGGCCAGGAACTCCTCGCGGTTGCTCGGCGGCGCCTCGGGGTCGAGCCCGGCAGCGGCGAACAGCGCCTTGTTGTAGTACATGACCAGCATCACCGAGTGGATCGGCACCCCGTAGACCGTCTCCTCCACCAGCCCGGTCTGCCACAGCGGCTCGAAGAAGCGCTCCGACTGCACGTCGGCGGCGGCCAGCATCTCGGGGGTCATGGGGGCGAGGGCGCCGCGCAGGATGAAGCCGGTGATGACGTCCTCGTTGACGGCCACCACGTCCGGCGCCTGCCCAGCGGCAACCGCCGGCTCGAGCTGCTGCCAGAGGTTGCCCCACGGGATCGGCTCGGCGCTGACGACGATATCCGGGTGCGCCGCGTTGAACTCGGCGATCAGCTGCTCCATCAGCGGCAGGTCGGGGCCCGTGAAACCGTGCCAGTAGCTGATGCGCACCTGGGCCGCGGCGGTGCCCAGCAGCAACGCTGCCATCACCGCCAGATAAGCCAATGTCTGTCTCGAACCCTTAGCTATCATCTCTCCTCCTCCTTCTCTAGCTCCTCGGCGGCCGTACCGCCATCGACGCCGATGCAGCCACGTCTCTTCAGCGCTCCCCGCGCGTCGCGCGCGCCAGCGCCGCCATGTCGGCCTTGGGCTCACGCTCCATGGTCAGAAGCCCGTTGCGCTCCTGGAAGGTGTCGGTGAGCTGCGTGTAGCAGAAGCCGGCCAGAGCGGCGGCGTCGACGACTGCCAACAGCTCGCGGTAACGCACCAGGAAAGCGGCGGCGTCGGGCACGGCGCTGTAACCCCAACCCGGAGCGCCGTCCTCGATCCGCACCCCGCCGAACTCGCTGAGCAGCACCGGCGACTCGCCGGGCAGTGCCGGATCGAGCAGCAGCCGCCTGCCCGCAGGCTGCACGCCGGCGAGCGTGTCCGCCACGCGCTGCCTGGTGCCGTAACGCTCGGAGAGCACCGCCGGGTCGGCCGAGTAGTCGTGCACGTTGACGAGATCGCTGGCGAGGACCTCCCAACCGTCGTTGCCGACGACTAGCCTGGTCTGGTCTAGGGCACGCGTCAACTCGGCCAAGCCTCTGACCGCTGAGCGTTGCGCCGCCGAGAGCGGCAGGTCGGGCACGCCCCAGCTCTCGTTGAACACCACCCAGGCGATCACGCTGGGATGCGCCGCAGCCTGGCGCACCGCTGCCGCCCAGGTGCTGGTCAGGCTAGTCAACGCGGTCTCGTCGAAGGAGTAGGCGCTCGGCAGCTCGACCCAGACGAGCAGGCCCAAGCGGTCGGCCCAGGCGTAGAAGCGTGGGTCCTCGAGCTTCTGATGCTTGCGCACGCCGTTGAAGCCGAGCTCCTTGGCGAGCGTCACGTCGCGTCCCAACGCCTCGGGGTCGGGCGGGGTGAGGTGGGAGTCCGGCCAGTAGCCCTGGTCGAGGGCGAGGCGCAGCCGGTAGGGGCGGCCGTTGAGCAGCACTGCCCCACCGCGCGCCTCGACGGTGCGCATGGCGGTCTTGGTGAAGACGCGATCGCCGTCGCCCACCGCAGAGGTCGAGTCGGCGGCAGCACGGCCGACGCCGTCAGGACCGGCGTCGGTCCCGCGGCCGCCGGGCAGCAGGCGCACCTCGACATCCAGAAGGTTCGGCTGCTCGGGACTCCACAGGAACTCGGCGCGCGCGTCGTCGATGCCCGGATCCGCGAGATGGAAGCGCCGCCTGGTGAGCGGACCGGTCAGTGCGATCAGGTCGTCGACCAGCACACGCCCGCGCAGGCCGATGATCACCCGCGCTAGGGTCGGCGGCCGGCCGTCGCTACCTACACCTTCGACCTTCAGCCGCATGCCGAGCGAGAAGCTGGCCAGGTCGGCGTCGAAGCGCAGCTCGCCGACGCGCACCTCCGGCACCGCCTCCCACCAGACGCTCTGCCAGATGCCGCTGGTACGCGGGTACCAGATGCTGTGCGGCTCGGCGCGCCAGTCCTGCTTGCCGCGCGGCTGGGCCATCTCGCTGGGATCGTCATGGGCGCGCACCAGCAGCTCGACGGGCAGACCGTGGGAGACTAGCTCGGTCACGTCGACGGCGAAGGGCGAGTAGCCGCCGGCATGCTCGGCGACCCGCTGCCCCGCCACCCAGACGGTCGCCTGCCAGTCGACGGCGTTGAAGTGAAGCAGGATGCGCTGTCCTCGCCACTCCTCGGGCAGCTCGATGGTGCGGCGGTACCAGGTGACGGCCGCGGCTCTGATCTCGCCTATGCCCGAGCGCGGCGATTCGGGAGCGAAAGGCACCTCGATGGTGCGGGACATCTCTGCCGGCCGAACGGCGGGATCGTGACCCCAGGCGAACTGCCACGGGCCGTCCAGCGAGCGCCAGCGGGCGCGCATGAGCGAGGGGCGTGGATGCAGGCATGGGTCGACGACGGCCCGGTCGGCCGGCGCGACGACCTCCACGATGTTCATGGTCGACTCCGACGCTGCTTCTGCCGATCTGGCCATGCCGCCTCCAGAGCGTTCGTTACATAAAATCATGTTGTATTACAGCTTCAACTCTAGACACGGCGGGCTGCCCGTGTCAAGCTGGAAAGCGCCTCACACACGAAGCTACTCCACATCGATAGCAGGCGAGCATGGACTTAAGGGTTCTAGTATGCTATGTTTTCCTGTAACAAATTAACGTCGCGGGATGTAGCGAGGAGCAGAGATGGAGTACTCCCCCAATCCGAGGACGCTCTTGCTCGATGTCGGCGAAGGCGGCGGGGACGAGCAGCACGACCGGATCCTCAAAGCGGTCGCCTCGCCCACTCGCCGCCGCATACTGAGCCTGTTGGGCGACAGGCTCCTGAACGTCAGCGACATCGCCAAGGCGCTCGACCTGCCGGTGTCGACGGCCAACCTGCATGTGAACGCCCTCGAGGAGGCCGGCCTCCTTCTCTGCGAGCACCGCCCGGCCAGCCGCGGCCTGCAGAAGCTCTGCACCAGGGCCCACGACTCGCTGATCCTGCGCCTGCCGCTTCACCAGCGGCGGCCGTCCGCCGGCGAGGTCAGCGAGGTCTCGATGCCCATAGGCGCGTACGTCGACTGCGAGGTGGCCTCGCCCTGCGGCCTCGCCAGCGCGGACGGGATCATCGGCATGCTCGACGATCCCAGCTCGTTCCTCGACCCAGGCCGAGTCAATGCGCAACTGCTGTGGTTCCAGCGCGGCAGCGTCACCTACCGCTTCCCCAACCGCCTGCCGCCCAAGGCGAGGCTCAGGAGCGTGGAGGTTAGCTGCGAGATCTGCAGCGAGGCTCCGTTGCACCACGACGACTGGCCCTCGGACGTCAGCGTCTCGATCAACGGCGTCGAGATCGGCACCTGGACCAGCCCGGCCGATTTCGGCGGGCAACGCGGCAGCCTCACCCCAGCATGGTGGGATGCCCACAACTCGCAGTACGGCGTGCTCAAGGTGTGGCGTGTCGACGAACGTGGCGGCTGGATCGACGGCGTGCGCGCCCTCGACGTCGGCCTGAGCGACCTGGGGCTGCCCGGAGCCGCCGCCCTCGACGTGACCATCGCGGTCAAGCGTGACGCAGAGCACGTGGGCGGCCTCAACCTCTTCGGGCGCGCCTTCGGGAACTATCCGCAGGACGTGGTTCTGCGCCTGCGTTACCAGCCGTCCACTCAGACTTCTTCCTCAAGGGCTGCACCGTGAGCAGGGCTCCCGAGGAGCGCCCTCACCGCCGCTACGACCCGCTGCGCGATCAGTGGGTGTTGGTCTCGCCTCAGCGCAGCCTGCGCCCCTGGCAAGGGCAGGTAGAGCGGCCGGCGGCGACACTGGTGCCGGCCCACGACCCCCACTGCTACCTGTGCCCCGGCAACGGCCGCGCCGGCGGGCAGCGCAACCCCGATTACGAGGACGTCTTCGTCTTCACCAACGACTTCCCTGCGCTGCTGCCGCAGACGCCCGTCTCAGACGAAAGGCCCGGCACCGCTACCGGTGACGGTTCCCTGTTTCGGCAGGAGGCGGCTCCGGGCACCTGCCGCGTGATCTGTTTCAGCCCCAGGCACGATCTGAGCCTGGGTGAGCTGAGCCTCGCCGGGGTCCGGGGCGTCGTAGACGCCTGGATCGATCAGACCGTCGAACTCGGCGACCGCTACCGCTGGGTGCAGGTCTTCGAGAACAAAGGGGCCGTGATGGGCGCATCGAACCCACATCCACACGGGCAGATCTGGGCGCTCGACGCCCTGCCGAGCGAGGTGGCGCGCGAGGAAGCCAACCAGCTCGGCTACCTGCTGGCGCACGCCAGACCGCTGCTGCTCGATTACGCCCGCGCCGAGATCGAGCGCGACGAGCGGGTGGTCGAGCGCAACGAGCACTGGCTGGCGCTGGTGCCCTACTGGGCGACCTGGCCCTTCGAGCTGATGCTCCTGCCTCATGCTCGCCACGTCGCACGCATCGTCGAGCTCGACGCGGCCGAGCGCGACTCGCTGGCGAGGCTGCTCAAGGCGGTGCTCACACGCCTCGACAACCTCTTCCTCACCCCCTTCCCCTACACCTTCGGCTGGCACGGCGCGCCCTTCCCCGGCCGCGCCGGCGAGCGCGTGGCCGAGGCCGCCTGGCAGCTCCACGCCCACCTCTACCCGCCGCTGCTGCGCTCGGCCTCGGTGCGCAAGTTCATGGTCGGCTTCGAGATGCTGGCCGAGCCGCAGCGCGACCTGACCCCCGAGCAGGCGGCAGCGCGCCTACGAGAGCTGCCCGCCGAGCACTACCGGGGAACGAGGTGAGGTCCGGCGGCGCAACGAGGCCTGCGCGAGAGCGCGCCCTCGATGCTTTCGCGGCGCAGCACGGAAAGCCGGCGAGCGCCTTGGCGCACGGGCCCGGGCGCGTCAACCTGATAGGCGAGCACACCGACTACAACGAGGGCTTCGTCCTCCCGTTGGCGCTCGGACAGGCCGCTTACGTCGCCCTGCGACCGCGGGACGACGAGGCCGTCGAGCTATCGGCCCTCGACCTCGGCCAGCGCGGTGCGTTCCGGCTCTCCGAGGCGCGCTCGCTCGAGCGGCGCGGCGACGCACGCGCGCCGCAAGGCGGCTGGCTCGAGTACGCCAAGGCCGTAGCCTGGGCGCTGCAAGCCGACGGTCACGTCCTGTGCGGACTCGACGGCGTCATCGCCTCTGACGTGCCGCGAGGCGCAGGGCTCTCTTCCTCGGCGGCGCTCGAGCTGGCGCTCGCCTGGGCGCTGCTCTACGCCGGCGCCCAGTCGGGCCGGCGCAAGACGCCTGCCACGAGCTCAGGGGCCGCGACCGGCCTGTCGGTGCCAGACGCGCCGTCGGTGCGAGCCGACGGCTCCGCGCCCGCGCGGCTCGCGCGCGCCATGCAGCGCGCCGAGAACGAGTGGATCGGTGTCAGCAGCGGCATCATGGACCAGCTCGTAGGAGCCGCCTCCGTCGCCGGCCACGCCCTGCTGATCGACTGCCGCGACCTCTCGACCACGCCGGTGCCGCTGCCGACCAAGGCCAGCGTGGTTGTGCTCGACACCGCCACCAGGCGCCGCCTGGCCGGCAGCGCGTTCAACGAGCGCCGCGCGGCCTGCCAGCGTGTGGCGGCTGCGTTCGGCGTCGCCGCCCTGCGCGACCTCGACGCCGCCGACCTGGTGCGCGCGGCCGCCCCAGCCCGCCTCAGCCCCACCGACCTCGCGCGAGCGCGCCACGTCGTGGCCGAGAACCAGCGCACCCTGGCCGCCGCACGACTGCTGGCGGAGGGTGACACCATCGCCGTCGGCGAGCTGATGGATCAGAGCCATGCGAGCCTCCGCGATCTGTACGAGGTCTCGTCGACCGAGCTAGACGCGATGGTGAAGGCGGCACGCGCCGCGCCCGGCTGCCTGGGCGCGCGCATGACAGGGGCCGGCTTCGGGGGCTGCGCCGTCGCTCTCGTCGAGCGTGGCGCCGAAACCGAGTTCGCCGCCACCACCGCCACCGCCTACCGCGAGGCTACCGGACTCGTGCCCGCCCTATACCCGGCGGTTTCTGGGGGAGCCGCGGGCGTGTTCGAGAGCCCCGCTGGCGCCCTCGCCCCTCAGCCGAACCGCCCCGTGACGTAATCGTTGGTGCGCTCCAGCTTGGGGTTGGTGAACATCGTGTTCGTGTCGCTGGTCTCAACGACCCGGCCCTCGTAGAAGAAAGCCGTGTAGTCGGAGACGCGCGCCGCCTGCTGCATGTTGTGG
>CAYYOK010000022.1:0-37266 GCA_964473205.1 uncultured bacterium
GCACCGGGATGCGGATGGTGCGCGACTGGTCGGCGATGGCGCGGTTGATCGCCTGCCTGATCCACCAGGTGGCGTAGGTCGAGAACTTGAAGCGGCGGCGGTACTCGAACTTCTCGACGGCCCTGATCAGGCCCTGGTTGCCCTCCTGGATCAGGTCGAGGAAGCTCATGCCGCGGCCGTTGTACTTCTTGGCGATGGAGACGACGAGGCGCAGGTTGGCCTCGATCAGGTGCTTGCGGGCCAGGTCGCCGTCCTCGACGACGCGCTGCAGGCGCCGGCGGCCGCGCTCGTCGTAGCCCTCGGCACCCTCCTCGATGACGGCCCTGGCCGCCTCGCCGTCCTCGATGCGGCGCGCGAGGTCGATCTCCTCGTCGAGGGTCAGCAGCTTGACGCGGCCGATCTCCTGCAGGTACTGCCTGACCGGGTCGTTGGTCTTGACGCGCGCGTCGGCCATCGCCTCGGCGCGCGCCTCGATCTCCTCGCGGTCGAGCTCGTCGACGTCGCGGTCGAGGTCGTCGTCGTCGATGTCGTCCTCGTCGACGAGCTCCTCGTCCTCAGCCAGGTCGGCGATCGCGATGCTGCTCTTCTCGATCAGCTCGATCAGCTCGTCGAAGCTCTGCTCCTCTGGGTCGAGGGCGACGCTCTCGACGGCGCGCCTGAACGCGTCGGCGATCTCCTCGGTGTCGAGCTGGCCGATCTCGCGGCCGCGCTGCAGCAGTTCCTGGACGACGTCGGTCTGCATCCAGGCGGCCCCGGAGGCGATCTTGTCGGCCGCAGCAGCCTTGGCGGCGGTCTTCGGCTCGGGTCTCGTGGCAGCCTTCTGATCCGCCTTCGCGGGCGGCTTCTGGTCGGTCTTGGCGGTCGCCTTCGACTCGGCCGGTTTGGCCGGGCTGGCCTTGGCCGGCTTGGCGGGCTCGGCCTCGGCGGCTTCGGTCACCTCGGCCTCCGCCGTCTTGCCGGGCTTGGGCTCGGCAGCCTTGGCCGGCTTGGAGGACTTGCCAGCCTTGGTCTCGGCCGCCGCGGGTTGAGCAGAGGGCTTGGCAGCCTTGGCTTCCTTCGCAGGCCTGCTCGCGCTCGACTTCGCCGCGGGCTTGCCGGCCTTGGCGGTCGCGGCTTCGGCCGAGCTCGTCTTCGCGGTGCCGGCCTTCGCCGCGCCGGCCTTCGCTGCGCTGGTCTTCTGTGCGTCGGTCTTCTCTGCTCCCGACTTCGCCGTGCTGGTCTTCGCTGGCGCCGCCTTGGCGGCCTTGGCCGCAGGCTTCGCGCTGGTCTCTGCCTTGGTCGCCTTGGAGCCCGACTTGCTGCTAGCCACTACGATCTCCTTCATGTTCGCGCGCGCACCACACATGGTGGTACGCCCGCCTGTCGCCGGTGGATTGATAGCGAGATGGTTGGCCCCGCCAGCGCCGGAGGGCGCACCCGAATCGTCGGTCGCTGCGGGCCGTAACGGGGAGAGATTCTAGCACACCGGGGCGGTGCTCCGCGTCCGCGAGCTACCCTGGCCGCCCGGTCGAGACCGGGCCCGATCAGGCCCACGTCACTCGGTCAGCAGCAGCTCGTCGAGGTCGCTGGCGGAGCGCTGGTGGAACATCTGCAGGTCGGCGAACGCGTCCCTGGCGGGGGGCACGGGCGCCTGGTCGTGGAGGCGGCCTTTGGTCCGCAGCTCCTGCGTCACGCGCCGCAGCAGGCTCTCTGCCTGCGCCGGCTGCATCGGCCGCGCGAAGAAGTAGCCCTGGGCGAGGTCGACGCCCAGGCGCCGCAGGAAGTCGCGCTGGTACGCGGTCTCGATGCCCTCCGCGACGACGAGCTTGTCGAGCTTGTGCGCCATCGCGCAGATCGCCTCGATGATGGGCCCTGGGCTGGGGTGGCGGACCACCTCGGAGATGCCGCTCGACGAGATGCCGCTCGACTTGATCCGCGGCGACGCCGTGTCTTTCGGATCGGGCCCGACGTAGCCGAAGCTGCCCTGGCCGTCGGTGATGTTGACGGCGGCTTCCAGCGGCTGCGGCTGCAGGCTCTGCACGAACGACCTGTCGATCTTCAAGGTCTTGATCGGCAGCTTCTGCAGGTAGGCGAGAGAAGAGTAGCCGGTGCCGAAGTCGTCCAGCGCCGTAGGGACTCCGAGGCGCTCGAGCTTGACCAGCGTGCGTAGCGCCAGCTGGTAGTCGCGCACGAGGACGCTCTCGGTCACCTCGATCTCGAGCAGGTGCGGCGGGATGCCCGAATCCGCCAGCGCGCCCTTGACCGTGTCGATGAACGTGACCTGGTGGAACTGAACGGTCGACACGTTCACCGCGACGCGGACCGGAACCATGCCTTGGCGGATCCACTGACGCTGCTGCAAAGCGGCCTCGCGCAGCATCCAGTGGCCGATCGGGGAGATGAGGCCGGCCTCCTCGGCGACGGGAACGAACTCGCCGGGCGAGACGAGACCTAGCTCTGGGCTACGCCAGCGCATCAGCGCCTCGAAGCCGCAGAGCTGCCCGTCCGACAGCTGCACCTGCGGCTGGTAAGCGACCTCGAGCTGGTTCTCCTGCAGCGCACGCCGCAGCTGACGCTCGAGCTCGAGCCGCCGGCTCAGCCGGGTCCGCACCTCGATCGTGGAGAACACGAAGGAGTTCTTGCCGCGCTCCTTGACCTGGTACATGGCCGCGTCGGCGCTCTGCAGCAGGCTCTCAGGGTCGAGGCCATCGCGCGGGTAGAGGCCGATGCCGATGCTGGCAGAGACCTGGAGCTCCCTGCCCTCGATGAGGATCGGTGCGTTGAGCTCCTTGACCAGGCTCCTGGCGACGGCGGCCGCCGCGCGCTCGTCCTTGACGTTGACGAGGGCGACCGTGAACTCGTCGCCGCCGACGCGGCCGACCAGGTCGTCGCCGCGCACGCTCTGCCTCACGATGCGGCCCACCTCGCGCAGGAGCTTGTCGCCCATGTCGTGGCCGTAGGTGTCGTTGACGAACTTGAAGCGGTCTAGGTCGACGAACAGCAGCGCCAGCGACTCGCCGCTCTCCTCGGCTCGCTGCAGCAGCACGCTGAGCCTCTCCTCGAAGGCGCCGCGCGTGTAAGCGCCGGTGAGCGGGTCCACCTGAGCGCGCTTGGAGAGGGCGCGCTCGCGCATCAGCGTGCGCTTGACGTTCTGGAGGAAGCCGACGCCGAGGCCGGTGCCGACGAACGCCAGCACCTCGAACACCCTGTTGCTGTCCAACGAGTAGGAGATCAGGCGGCCGAGGTCGAAGCTGCCGGCCGAGCGCAGCTCCAGCAGCAGGAACCCGAGCACGCCGGCGATGACCCCTCCGGCGACGCCCCAGGTCCAGCCGGAGGCCGCCACCAGCACCAGGCCGATGATCCTCGCATATGCGCCGAGCGCTTCGTGGATCTGCGCGTACGCCGCCAGGTAGGCGAGCCACAGCCCGAGAGGAAGTAACCTCAAGCCCCACAAGATCATCGTGGGGACAAGGTACTTGCCGATTCCGCACAAGACTCTTACGCACTTCGTGAACCTTCTCACAATGACTGTGTGCCTGCGGTGGCGCTGTGTGGCTCTGCCGCGTCCGGCGAGGCGATAGCATTGGCGCAGGCCGCGGCCTTCTCACAACTCAAGAGGCCCAGTCTGACCAAGGAGGCATCGGATGAGGTTCAAGTTGTTGCTCGCAACGGCCACCCTCGTGATCGCGTCGCTAGCCGGCGCGCAGTCGGTGACGTTGGCCATGTCGGCACAGCCGGACACGCTGGATCCGCAGGTCACGGCCGCCACGGCCGCGTTCCAGGTCAGCAAGTCGATCTACGACACCCTGGTCGAGTCGGACAGGGCCGGTAACCTGGTGCCCTCGCTGGCGTCCTCTTACACCGTCAGCCCCGACGGCCTCGCCTACACGTTCACGCTCGTCGAGACCACCTTCCACGACGGCACCGCCTTCGACAGCGCCGACGTGAAGGCGAGCTTTGATCGCATCCGCGACCCAGCCACCGCGTCGCCGAAGCTCAGCGAGTTCACGGCCATCACCTCGATCGACACGCCCGACGACCGCACGGTCGTGATCAACCTCAGCCAGCCAACCCCGGCGCTGATCGCTTCGCTGGCCTCCGGCTGGGGCGCCATCCTGCCGTCCGAGAAGCTGGCGGCCGGCCACGACTTCGGCAACCAGCCCGTCGGCACCGGCCCTTACGCGTTCAGCAGCTGGCTGCGCGACAACGCGCTGACCCTCAGCGCCAACGGCACCTACTTCCAGGGCGCGCCCCGGATCCAAGAGGTCGTCATCCGCTTCGTGCCCGACAGCGCCGTGCAGCTGCAGGGCCTGATCACGGGCGAGTTCGACGTCATCGACAACGTCGCCGAGGCCGACCGCGACGGCGTTCGCGCCAACCCCGCGCTCGAGCTGGTGAGCGAGCCTTCCGGCCTCGTGCTGGTCGCGTCCCTCAACACGCGCCGCGAGTACCTCTCCGACCCGCGCGTGCGCCGCGCCCTCAACCTCGCCGTCGACACCGAGATCGTCATGGAGGTCGCCTACGGCGGCGGCGACCAGGTCGGCACCTTCATGGAAGCCGGCAGCCCCTGGATGCCGGAGGCCGTGCAGCCGTTCGCCTACGATCCCGAGCAGGCGCGTGCGCTGCTGGCCGCCGCTGGCGTGCCCAGCGGCTGGACGATCGACCTCGCCCTGCCCCAGCCCTACGAGAACCACATCCAGGCCGGCCAGATCGTCCAGGACTTCCTCTCCGACGTCGGCGTGAACGCCCAGATCCGCATCGTCGAGTGGGGCGTGTGGCTCTCCGAGATCTACGGCGGCCCCCGCGACTTCGACATGACCGTCGTCGGGCACACCGGCAAGCTCGACCCCAGCGGACGCGTCGGAGGCTACGGCGTCGAGTCCACCAACTACACCGGCTACACCAACGCCGACGTCGCCGACTGGATCGCCCAGGCGGCCAAGGAGCCCAATGCCGTGCGCCGCGCCGCGCTCTACACCCAGGCGCTGATCAAGCTGCACGACGACGCCCCGTTCATCTACTTCGGCACGCCCAGCCGCACCTACGCGCGCAACGCCAACCTCGAGGGCTTCTGGATCACGCCGCTCCTCGACAGCTTCGACTTCCGCGAGGCGCGCCTGAACTGAAGGCAGCCTTTCGCACCGGGCCCGTTGCGCTTGGCGGCGCGCGGGCCCGGCTAGGCTCTTAGGACAGCGTGCCACGCTACCTGCTGCTTCAGACCGTCAGCTTCGTCATAACGCTGTGGGCCGTACTGACCCTGGTGTTCTTGGCGATGCGCGCCCTGCCCGGCGACGCCGCCACCATCCTCGGTGGTCTCGACGCCAGCCAGGAGCAGGTCGAGGAGATGAGGCGCAACCTCGGCCTGGCTGCGAGCCTGGGCGTGCAGTACAAGGACTTCCTCGCCGACCTCGCTCAGGGAGACCTCGGCGACTCGTTGCGCGAGAGGCGCCCGGTGGTGCGGGTGCTGCTAGACCGCCTGCCCGTGACCTTGGCCCTGGCCAGCCTGGCCTTCGTGATCTCGCTGATCATCGGCTTCGGGCTGGGGATGCTCGCAGGACTGCGACCCGACGGCACGTTCGACAGGATCACCTCGGTCTTCACGACCGTGGCGCTGTCGCTGCCAGAGTTCTGGTTCGGCTTCCTGCTGATCCTGCTGTTCGCGGTGAACCTCGGCTGGTTCCCCGTGCTGGGCCTGCCGCCGACGGGCCTCTCGTGGCAGGCCTCCTGGCATCTGCTGCTGCCGGCCACCACCCTCGCGATACCGCGCGCAGCGCAGCTGACGCGCCTGGTGCGCGCCAGGGTGCTGGACGAGCGCCTGTCCGACTACGTCAGGACGGCGCGCAGCAAGGGCCTGGCGTCGTTGCGAGTCGGCAGGCACATCGCCTCCAACGCCCTGCCCGCCACACTCCCGCTACTCGCGCTCGAGCTCGGTGGGCTGCTGACCGGCACGATCGTCGTCGAGCAGGTCTTCGGGCTGCCGGGGCTCGGGGCCACGCTCCTCGGCGCGATCTCGGCCCGCGACTACCCGGTCGTGCAGGGCGTGACCGTGCTGGCCGTGACCGTCTACATCGGGGTCAACTGGCTCTCCGACCTGCTTCAGCTCGCCGCCGACCCGCGGCTGAGGGCACCGACATGAGCCGGGCCACGATAGGAGCGACCCTGCTCGCGGTCGTCGCGCTCTCGGCGCTGTTCGCGCCGCTGCTGACGCCCCACGACCCGCTCCAGCCCGACTACAGGGCCCGCTACGCCACTTCCAGCCCCGAGCACCCGCTCGGCACCGACGGGCTGGGTCGCGACGTGCTGTCGCGCGCCCTGGCGGGCGGGCGCGTGTCGCTGACGATCGCGCTGAGCGCCACCGTGCTGACGATGCTCCTCGGCGCGACGCTGGGCATCATGGCGGCGGGCGTCGGCGGGCTGCTGGACACGGTGCTGTCGCGCGTGTTCGACGCCCTGCTGGCCTTCCCCGGCTTCCTGCTGATCCTGCTCGTCGTCACGATCCTGGGCGGCGGCTCGGCCCAGACGGTGATGGCGATGGGCATAGCCGGCTCGCCCGTCTACTTCAGGCTCGCCCGCGCCTTCACTCGCTCCGAGCTCAGCTCCGAGTACGTCACGGCGGCCAAAGCCCTCGGTGCGCCGCGCTCGCGCCAGCTCTGGCGCCACGCGCTGCCGAACTTCACGGGCGCGCTGCTGGTGCAAGGCGCCAGCACCGCGGCGGCCTTCCTGCTGGTCGAGGCGTCGCTGTCCTACCTCGGGCTCGGCGTGGCCCTCCCGACGCCCAGCTGGGGCAACGTACTGCAAGACGCGCGCAGCTTCCTCACCCGCCAGCCTTGGGCGGCCGTCGGACCTGGGCTGTTCCTCGCCGCCGCCTCCCTCTCGTTCCAGTTCCTGTCCGACGGCATGCGCGACCGGCTCGACCGCCGCGGCTGAGTCCAGGCGGCGACTTGCGAGCCCGCCCGCGCCTCGGCTAACCGGTATCATCGTCCCGCAGCGGCTTAGCGCTTGGCACAGCCACGCGCTGCCACGGAGCGGAGCCCAACATGTGGTTATGGAGCCTCGACGATCGCCTGATCAACATGGACCTGGTCGAGAGCATCGAAGTTCTCGAGGTGTACCCGGAGGACGCCGACCCGGCGCAGCTCGAAGCCGGCGCCGTGGAACCCGACCTGATCGAGGTCGTCGCGATCATGGCGTCGGGAGATGAGGCGGTCCTCTACGACGGCGAGGACGCCGAGGACGTCTACCGCGGCTTCGACCTGCTCGCCAGGCTCGTCGCCAGCGGCAAGGTCGAGGGTGACCGCCCTCTCTCCGCGCCCCTGCGAGTGGTCGACCTGCTGAGGCCGCCTCCCGATCACGCCAACTGACCTAGCATGACCGGCATGCACCTGCCTGGAGACAAGCCCGCCGCACCCAGCCCCGAGGCCCTGCTGACCGCCACCGTCGTCACCGCCGACGTGCGCTCGATCGAAGCAGGCGCCCTGATAGTCAACCTGTTCGAAGGCGTCACCGCGCCGGGCGGCGCCACCGGGGCGGTCGACGCGGCCATGGGCGGGACGATCAGCCGGCTCATCGCGTCTGGCGACGTGCGAGGCTCCAGCGGCGAGACGACCGTCCTCTACCCTCAGGGCGCCATAGCGGCCGAGCGCGTGATCGTCGTCGGCCTGGGACCGGCCGGCTCGTTCTCGCTCGAGGCGGCCAGGCGAGCCTCGGCCACCGCGCTGCAGGCGGCGCAGCGCCTCGGAGCCTCCGACGTGGCGACGATCGCGCACGGCGCCGGCATCGGCGGCCTGGAGCCGGAAGCGGCGGCTCAGGCGACGCTCGAGGGTGCGCTGCTCGCGAGCTACTCCTTCAAGGGCTGGCGGCGCGGCCAGGACGGCGAGCGGCGGGTGGCGCGGCTCAGCCTGGTCGAGGGCGACCCGGCCAAGGCAGCCGCGTTCGCTGCCGCGGCGGACGCCGCCAACGCGCTCTACGCCGGCACGGCTCTCGCACGCTACCTGGTCAACCTCCCTCCCAACGTGGCCACGCCCAGCTTCATCGCCGACCGGGCGAGGGCCCTGGCGGACTCCAGCGGCCTGCGCGTCGAGGTGGGCGACCTCGCCTGGGCCGAGGCTCGGTCGATGGGCGCATACGTCGCGGTCGGCCGCGGCAGCGCCAACCCGCCGGCCTTCATCCGCGTCGAGCACAACGCCGGCCGCGACGACCTGCCGACCATCGTGCTCGTCGGCAAGGGCGTCACCTTCGACACCGGCGGCCTGTCGCTCAAGACCCGCGACGGCATGGTGACGATGAAGAGCGACATGGGTGGCGCCGCCGCCGTGCTCGGCGCGATGCTGGCCGTCTCCCGGCTCGATCTGCCGCTGCATGTCGTCGGGCTGTGCCCCTGCGTCGAGAACATGCCGGACGGGGCCGCCTACCGGCCATCGGACGTGGTGATAGCCAGCAACGGCCTCAGCATCGAGATCCTCAGCACCGACGCCGAGGGCCGTCTGGCGCTGGCGGACGCGCTGGTGCACGCCAAGGAGTTCCGGCCTCGGGCGGTGGTGGACATCGCCACCCTCACAGGCGCCAGCGTCACGGCCCTGGGCGCCGGCGTCAGCGCCTCGCTGTTCGCGTCCGACGACGCCCTGGCTGGCGCGCTGCTCGCAGCCAGCGAGACCAGCGGCGAGAAGGTGTGGCGCATGCCGCTGTTCGACGAGTACCGCCGGACGATCAAGGCCAAGGTCGTCGCCGACCTGAAGAACTCCGGCGGCGCGCAAGGCGGGGTCGGGACGGCGGCCGTGTTCCTTCAGGCCTTCACCGACTACCCGTGGGCGCACATCGACATGGCGGGGATGGCGCTCTCCGACTCGCCGCCGAAGGAGAAGCCGTACCTGGTGGCCGGAGCGACCGGCTACGGGGTGAGGCTGCTGGTCGGCTACCTGCGCGACGCGGCGCGCGGCTCAGTGGCCTAGAGTTGAGCCATGAGCGAAGCCAGCACCGATCACGCGACGACGCAGGCGCAGGATGCGCACCTGGCCGGCACCGGCAGTGGACTGGCGGAGGCGACGCTGGCGGGCGGCTGCTTCTGGTGCCTGGAGGCCGTCTTCGACGACCTCGCCGGGGTCGCCGACGTCAAGTCGGGGTACTCGGGCGGCCACGCCGTCGCCCCCACGTACGAGCAGGTCTGCAGCGGCTCGACGGGGCATGCCGAGGTCGTGCGCGTCAGGTTCGACCCGCAGACGGTTTCCTACCAGGACCTGCTCAGGGTCTTCTTCTCGATCCACGACCCGACCACCAAGGACCGCCAGGGCAACGACATCGGCACCCAGTACCGCTCGGCCATCTACTTCCACGACGAGGAGCAGCGGCGCGTCGCGGCCGAGGTCATGGCCGAGGTCGCGGCCGCTGACGTCTACGGCGCTCCGCTGGTGACCGAGCTGGAGCCGCTGGGCGCGTTCTACCCCGCCGAGGCGTACCACGACGACTACTTCGCCAAGCACCCGGAGCAGGGCTACTGCCAGGCCGTCATCGCGCCGAAGGTGGCGAAGTTCCGCAAGCAGCACCTCGCACGGCTCAAGCCGCGCCAGGCGGTCAGCTGACCCTGCGCTTCTCCCACCGCAGCAGGCGCCCTTCCTCGTCCTCGCGCTCCTCTAGCAGCGCGAAGCCGAGCTTCTCCAGCACCCGCACCGAGGCGGCGTTGGTGACGAGGCACTCTGCCACGACCGACTCGACGGTCGGCTGCTGCAGCAACCAGTCGACGAAGGCGCCGCCCGCCTCGGTGGCGAAGCCGCGGTCGCGCAGGCTGGCGTTGGTGCCGTAGACGATCTCGACCTTGCCGCGCGCATCGGGCAGGTCCTTGCAGCCGATCTGTCCCACGGCGGTCAGGCTGGCCAGATCGATGATCGTGCCGGTCCACGGCTCCGGCTCGGGGCGCGGCTCGCGGCGGCGCGCCAGCCAGGACGGGAACAGCTCGAGCGAGGCGCCGGGCCAGTCGGGCGGGAAGCGCACCGAGACCTCCTGGTAGTCCATCCGGGCCCCCGCCTCGGCACCGAGGTCGACGTCGGCGTAGAAGTTCTCGAAGCGCAGACGCTGCTCTATCGCCTCGGTCGGGGTCGCGACGATGACGGTGCGAGGCGTCAGGACGTGGAAGCTGCGGGACGGGGCCCTCATCGGTCGGGCACGCCGCAGAAGAGCTCGAACAGCCTCTTGGTCGCGACCACGCTGAGGTCGAAGTCGTGCGCGCGGACGTGCTCGTTGGGGCTGTGCACCCTCGAGCCTGGGTAGCTGCAGCCCAGGCCCACCACCGGCACGTCGAGGTGATGGACGAACGGGTGCATCGGCCCCGAGCCAGCCACGCCGGGGTAGACGACGGGCTGCTGGCCGTACGCTTCTGACAGCGCCCGGATCGTGGCCGTCACGAACGGGTCGTCGGCGCGCGAGCGGGCCGCGAACTCGCTGGTCTCGAGCTCGACCAGCTCGATGTCGGTGAAGCCGAGCGAGTCCAGATGCGCCCTGATGCCGGCGACGATCCTGGCCGGGTCCTGGTCGGGCACCAGCCGCAGGTCGAGCTTGGCGCCGGCCGCCGCCGGCAGCACGGTCTTCGACCCCGGTCCGGAGTAGCCGGAGGTGAAGCCGTTGTAGTTGACGTTCGGCTCGGTGAGCAGACGCCGCTGGAACTCGGTACCGGCAGCGCCGCCGATGAAGCCGGCGACGCCGAACACCTGCGCCAGCTCGGGCGCCTCGTCTGGCAGCTCGTCGAGCATGCGCCTCTCGACCTCGGTCAGCGGCCTGACGTCGTCGTAGAAGCCGGGGACGAGCACGCGGCCGCCATCGTCTCGCAGCGACGCGAGAGCCTTGGCCAGGCGGTAGATCGGGTTCTCCACCACCGCCCCGTACGACGAGTGAAGGTCGTGAGACGCGGTGCTGACCCTCATCTCGAGGCAGGCTATGCCCTTGAGCCCGAGGTAGGTCATGGGCCGGCCCGAGGCTGTGACGCCTCCGAACTCCCAGATGCAGCCGTCGGCGGCGAGCCTGTCGCGGTTGGCGGCCACGTAGGCCGCGAGGTTCGGGCTGCCGACCTCCTCCTCGCCCTCGACCACGAACTTCAGGCCGAACGGGATGTCGCCGTGCTCCTCGAGGAACCACCGCAAGGCCGCCAGCCGCGAGACCAGCTGGCCCTTGTCGTCGGAGGACCCGCGGCCGTACCAGACGCCGTCCGCCTCGGTTAGCTCGAACGGCGGGGTGTCCCACAGCTCGAGCGGGTCGGCGGGCTGAACGTCGTAATGGTTGTAGAAGAGGATCGTCTTCTGACCGGGGCGGGCCGGGCGCTCGCCGTACACGACGGGGGCTCCCGCGGTGCCGTGCAGCTCGGCGCTGATCCCGAGCTCCGCGAGCAGCTCGACGACCAGCGCGGCCGCCGTGTCCAGGTCTCGGCCCTCGGCCGAGACGGACGGCACCGCGACGAGCCGCCGCAAGCTCCCCAACGCGTGCTCTCTGACGCTCACAGGCAGTGGCATGACGCCATCGTGCCACGGCGCCGTACCAAACGTCCCTAGGGAAGGCCAGTATCCTCGAGGCGTGGAGCAGGAGCGCCAGACCGCCGAAGAGCGGCCTTGGTCTCTGAGCGCGAGCGAGGCCGCCGAGACCTTGGGGGTGGACCCAGCGCTGGGTCTGACCCAGGCCGAGGCCGCACGAAGGCTCGGCGCGCGGGGCCGCAACGAGATCGTCTCGGCCAAGCGCCGCTCTCGCCTCTCGATCCTCATCAAGCAGTTCAGGAGCGTGCTGGTGCTCCTGCTGGTGGTGGCGGCGGCGCTGTCGGCCGCGTTCGGCCACTGGGCCGAGGCTCTGGCCGTGCTGATGGTCCCCATCCTCAACGCGTTCATCGGCTTCTTCACGGAGCTGCGCGCCACCAGGTCGGTCGAGGCCTTGCGTCAGCTCGGGACCACCATGGTCACCGCGCGTCGCGACGGCGCCCTCGTGCGCCTTCCGTCCTCGGAGGTAGTGCCCGGCGACGTCCTACTCGTCGAGGGCGGCGACGTCGTCGCGGCCGACTCGCGCGTGCTTCATGCGAGCCGGCTGCAGGCCGACGAGTCGGCTCTGACCGGCGAGTCGCTGCCGGTGCAGAAGGGCGCCGAGCCCACCCCCGCCGAGGCGCCGCTACACGACCGCCGCTGCGTGCTGTTCAAGGGCACGGCGGTCACGCGCGGCTCGGCTGAGACGCTCGTCTTCGCGACCGGGATGGACACCGAGCTGGGCCGCATCAGCGCCCTGACCGAGAGCGCGGAGTCCGAGAGCACGCCGCTGGAGAAGCGGCTCGACGCCCTGGGCAAGTCGTTGATCTGGGTCACGGCGATCGTGGCCGTGCTCATCACCGCGACGGGTATCGGCAGCGGCAAGAGCGTGGTCGTGCTGCTGCAGACCGCGATAGCGCTGGCGGTGGCGACCGTGCCGGAGGGCCTGCCGATAATCGCGACGCTGACGTTGGCGCGCGGCGTCAAGCGCATGGCCGACCGCAACGCGCTGGTGAGCCGCCTGTCGGCCGTCGAGGCGCTGGGCGCGACCAGCGTGATCCTGACCGACAAGACGGGCACGCTGACCGAGAACCGCATGCGGGTGGCGGAGGCGTGGTCCCCTTCCGGCGAGAACGGGCAGGACGAAGCGCATCGACGGCTGCTGCGCGTCGCCGTGCTGTGCAACAACGCCGAGCTGCCTTCGGCGGCCTCGGAGGCGGCCGCGGCCCCGGCCGCCGGCCGCACCAACGCGGCGGTCGACGGCGCGACCAACGGCGTCGGCGACCCGATGGAGGTGGCGCTGCTCGAGTACGCGCGCTCGTTCGGGGTCGAACGCGATGACCTGGCCCGCACCATGCCCAAGTCTGGCGAGGAGGCCTTCGACCCCGAGGTGAAGATGATGGCCACCTTCCACCGGCTGCCCGCGGCCGTGCTGGTGGCCGTCAAGGGCGGCCCCGGCCCGGTGCTGCAGCACAGCAGCCATCACCTCGACGAGGAGGGCCGGCGCGTGCCACTCACCGACTCCGCGCGCCAGTCCTACCTCGAGCACAACCGGCGCATGGCCGAGCGCGACCTGCGCGTCCTGGCCCTCGCCGAGCGCGAGTCCCCCGCGAGCGACGATCCGTACGAGGACCCGTACGACGACCTGACCTTCCTCGGCTTCATCGGCTTCCTCGACCCGCCGCGCGAGGACGTCGCGCCCGCCATCGCGGCGTGCCGGGCCGCCGGGATCCGCGTGGTGATGGTCACCGGCGACCAGCCCACCACGGCGCGCAGCATCGCCAAGCGCGTCGGCCTCGTCGACGGCGAGCCCGGGGTGCTGACCGGCGTCGAGGTCGAACGCCTCCTCGCCGGAGCAGACGGTGGCGACGCCCCGACGGAGCTGTTGGCCGCCGACGTCTTGGCGCGGGTCAGCCCCGAGCAGAAGCTGCGGCTGATCGAGGCGCATCAGCGCAACGGCGAGATCGTGGCGATGACCGGCGACGGCGTCAACGACGCTCCGGCGCTCAAGCGCGCCGACATCGGGATCGCGATGGGCCTGCGCGGCACCGAGGTGGCGCGCGAGGCCGCCGACATGGTGCTGAAGGACGACGCCTTCAGCACGATCAAGGCTGCGGTCAAGGAGGGGCGGGTGATCTTCGACAACATCCGCGCCTTCGTCGTCTTCCTGATGTCTTGCAACCTGAGCGAGATCGCGGTGATCGGGATCGCGGGGGCGCTCGGCTTCCCCCTGCCGCTGCTGCCGCTGCAGATCCTCTTCATCAACCTCGTCACCGACGTCTTCCCCGCTCTGGCCTTGGGGACCCTCAAGGGCGACGACTCGGTGCTGCGCCGGCGCGCTCGACCCGCCGGCGAGGCGATCCTCTCCGTCAGGCAGTGGCGCAGCGTGACGGGCTACGCCGCGCTGATCGCAGCGAGCGTGCTCGCCGCGTTCCTCCTGGCGCTCTACGCGTTCGAGATGAGCCAGGCTGAGGCGGTGACGATCTCGTTCCTCGCGCTCGCCGTCGCCCAGATCCTGCACGTGTTCAACATGCGCGAACCCGGCAGCGGCGTATGGCGCAACACCCTCACCACCGACCCGTGGGTGTGGGCGGCGGTGTTCGGCTGCCTGGGCCTCATCGCCATCGTCGTTACGGTTCCGCCGCTGGCGTCGCTCCTGTCGATCGCACCCTTAGACGCCGCGGGCTGGTGGCTCGTCGCCGGCGGCAGCGCGGCTCCGTTGCTGCTCGGCGCCATCGGCAAGGCGCTGGGGCTGGGCCGCATCGGCTGAGCGCTGAGAGCCTCCCGAGGCGACCGAGAAGCGAACGGCGCCGCCGGTCTCTGAGGTCCGGCGGCGCCGCCCGATCAGCCGGCGAGCTCAGGCGCTGGCGCGCACCAGGTTGATCAGCTGCTTGTCGAGGTCTACGCCTTCGACGCGCCAGCCGGCCGCGATCCAGGCCAGCGACTGCGAGTGGGATTCGGTGTTGGCCCACCACGCGCGGTGGTCGTAAGCGGACTTGGGCAGCTCGGCGCCGATGATCGTGTTGATCTCGTCGAAGCTCAGCTCGTACTTCTTGGTTGCTTTCGGTATGCCGGAGAGGTGCTTGTTGAGCGGCGAGTAGCGGCTGCTCGTCGAGAGGGACGGCGCTCCCTCGCGGTTCGCACGCCGGCGCCGACGGCCGCGGCCAGAAACCGGCTCCTCGGGCTGCTGGTCGGTGGTCAACCACGAGCCGACGAGACGGTAGAACTCCCCGACACGCTCCTCTGGAATGAGTACGATTACCTCGGTCAAGTTCATCTCGACTCTCCGTTCACCTAGCAACTTACCGTCGGAAAGTCTACAAGTACGACCACGCAACGTAAAGGGTAGTTCCTAGTGATACCTTGGGCACCGCTCGCTAGAGTGCCAACTACAACTAGTACCAGCCAATAAGGAAGGAGTGCCCGAGCTTCTGAGCCCTGGGCACTCCTTCGCTCGCGGGATGAAACCCACGAGCCGTTTGCTGCCGAGCGCGACCCTCGGGTCGCGAAAGGCTGACGCGCTTAGGCGGACCGGCCTTCCGGAGCCTCGGACGCGATCTCGGCGGATGCCGGCCTGTCGGCCTGCGCCACGGCGATCTTGCGAGCGACGGCTTCTGGCGCCTTCGGCATCACGACGCGCAGGATGCCGTCGGTAACCGTCGCGCTGATGTCGTCGGCCTTGACGCCCGCCGGCACGGCGATGGTGCGCACGAACTCGCCGCGGCTGATGCTCTGCAGCCAGTAGCGGCGGTCCTCCGAGCTCTCCTCGGTCACCTGCTCGCTGGCCCCGCGCACCGTCAGCTGGCGGCCCTCGATGCTGATGTCGATCTGCTCGGCCTTGACGCCGGGCACCGCCATCTCGAGGACGAGGCCGTCGTTGGTCTCGTAGAGGTCCATGGCGTAGTTGCCGCCGCGGCGCGAGTCGGCGTCGGGCTGACGCATGAGCTTGTCGAACTCGGCCAGCATCGGAGCGAAGTCGGCGTAGACGTCGAGCGGCCAGCGCGAGCGCTTGCGCCGTGTGGGCGAGGTCAGTGGAACGATGGTCATGGTGGCTCCTTCCAGTAGCCGGGGCGGTCCCCACCGGCTCGTTAGCGCCTGACCGAGCTCGGAGACGAGCTCAGAGCGCTGTTGTCTGGATGATAAAACCTGAGTCTATTGCAGTCAAGTCACCTGACGGCCGAACGATAAAGCCCCGCGGGAAGCGGGGCTCGAAGCTTCGGGTCGTAGTCGGTGGGCACGGGCGACCGCCTAAGCAGGGCGCAGGCGGGCTCGACGGGAAGCGCCTGGCGGCGCACGCTCTCGGCCAGGCGCTGAGAGGAGCTATCCGACCAGCGAGGCGATGATGATCATCAGCACCGCGAGGGCGCCGAGCGCGGCCAGCGTCCGAGAGACGTACATGATGCGCTTGGTGCCGAGCAGCCACTCGAACAGGTAGTCGTGCCCGCCCTCGTCGCCGAGGTTCCTGGCCAGGATCGTCAGTGGGCACTTGCGCCCGAACGCCAGGTAGACGACGGCTTCCACGCCGATCATCACCAACGACCACACGACGAGCGCGTCGCGATGGCCGGTGATGGCGCAGTACATCAGGTAGAACGTCGCGGCGGCGAAGGCGAGCACGGCGAGGCTGTGGAACGCCTTGACGAACACGCGCGCGAACTCGACGCCCGCGCCCCTGGGCTGAGCGCCGACGGGAGGAGTGAAACCGGCGCCGGCTGGAACGGTTGACTCTTCGGTTGCTCTCACGTTGGCGCAGGATACCAGCTTCGGCACCGAAGGGCGTAGTTCGGGCGCGGGGGCGGCGCGAGTAACATGGCTGGGTGGCGCGTAACGGGGCTCCAGAGCGACTGCAGGTTCGCGGCCTCGAGGTGCTGGTGGAGCGCAAGCGCGTCAAGCACATCCGCCTGCGCGTCTACCCTCCCGGCGGTGAGGTGCGGGTCAGCGCGCCGCTGAGGACGCCGTCGGCCGCGATCGAGGCGGCGGTGCTCGACCGGCTCGACTGGATCGAGGGACATCGGCGGCGCTACGTGGGAGCGACGCCCGCGGCCGGCCTCGAGTACGTCTCCGGCGAGGTCCACTACCTGCGCGGAGAGCCGGTGACGCTCAGGCTCGAGCCGCGGCACGCCGGCTTCAGCGTCAGCCTGGGGATCGGCGGCGAGCTGGTCCTGCGCGGTCCTGCCCACGCGCGCCTCGGCGAGCGCGCCGCGGCCCTGGAGCGCTGGCAGCGCGCCGAGGCGACGCGCGAGGCGGAGCGGCTGGTGGCTTTGTGGGAGCCGCGCCTCGGCGTCGAGGTCGCGGCGCTGGGGCTCAAGCGCATGCGCAGCCGCTGGGGCACCTGCAACCCGACCGCCAGACGCGTGTGGCTCAACACCGAGCTGATCAAGCGGCCGGCGACCTGCTTCGAGTACGTCGTGGTGCACGAGCTGGCTCACATACTCGTGCCGGACCACAGCTCGCGCTTCTGGGCCGTCGTCGGCCGCCACCTGCCCGCCTACCGCGAGGCTCGCGCCGAGCTCGACAGGTGGCCCACCTGGGCGCACGGGCGCCTGCCCTGACATCGTCCCGCGGCGCGCTCGCAGCAGCGGGCCCCTCGACCAACTCTCATGGCGCTCGTGGTGGCGCAAGCTACGCCTGGGGTCCGTAGAACGCGTCGTGCAGGTCGGAGCGGCCCGCCGTGGCGAGCTGCGCCGCCGCCCTGCCGAGGAGGGCGCCGACCACGTTGCCGGTGCCCGAGTAGCCTCCGACGGCCCAGACGCGGCCTCTCAGCTCGGCGCAGAGCGGCAGGAGCGTGCGGCTGTAGCCAACCGAGGCGGCCCAGCGGTGGGTGATCTGAGCGCGCACCCCGAGCACCTCGCGCAGGTAGCGCTCGAGCCGGTCCTGGACGCTGGCCGTGGGCGTCGCCTCGTGCGTCCACTCCTCGTCGCCTGCCTCGTCGCGGAACCCGCCCAAGGCGACGCGCCCGCTCCTCGTCTGTTGGTAGTACTCGAAGCCGTAACGGCGGTAGACGGGCCGCGGCAAGCTGACCTCGTCCGTCGGAGCGGTAGCCAGCATCTGCAGGCGCGCGGTCCTAACCTGCTCGCCGGCCTCGGGCAGGAGCCGCTCGAGGCGGCCGTCGACGGCGACGATCACGGCGCCGCACTCGACGCGGCCGCGCGGCGTGACGACCTCGCTGCCGGTGACCGACACGGCCGCGCTGTGCTCGAACAGCCTCGCGCCGCGCCCGGCCACGTCGGCGGCCAGCTCGCAGCAGCGCGCCAGCGGGTCGAAGACGCAATCCTGCGGAAACAGCAGGCCCTCGCCCTCTGGACCCCGGTAGCTCTGGGCGGGCAGGCCGGCGGCTGTCATCGCGGCGAGCTGCTCGCGGCAGTCCGCCAGCTCCTCGGCGGAGTCGGCCACGCGCAGCGACCCGGTCCTGCGCACCGAGCGCGGATGGCGCGCGAGCATGCGGTCGAGCTCGCTCAAGGTCAGGCGGTAGAGCCTGGCGGCTCGCGCCTGGCCGAGCTCGCGGGCGGCGTCGTGATGGAAGGCCGCCAGTCCCGCCAGCAGGAACCCGCCGTTGCGGCCCGCCGCTCCACCGGCTACGGCGCCAGCATCGATGCCGACGACGTCGGCGCCGGCGGCAAGCAGCTCGTCGATGGCGCTGAGCCCGCTGCCCCCGAGCCCGACGACGCACACGTCGCAACGGGCGGTCCCCTCGAGCGGCGCGAACGCCGGCCGCTCGGGCGTGTCCCATACCGGGCCCGTCGCTACGCTGGCAGGTCCAGAGCCGTTCACGGGCTCATGCGGCGGGGGTCAGCTCCAGCAGCACAACCTCGGCAGGGCACATCACCCGGAGCGGCAAGGTCGTCACGCCCAGCCCGCGCGACACGAAGGCGGGAAGCTGCGCTCTCACCCACCCCTGGGCGAAGCGCGCTCCGTACTGCGAGGACGTGACCAGCGGCCCCACCAGCGGCAGGTTGATCTGGCCGCCGTGCGTGTGGCCCGACAGCACCAGGTCGATCTCGGCAGGCAGGTCGGGTATCACATCGGGGTTGTGGCTCAGCAGCACGCGGGCGCCGGCGCCAGCGCCGGACGGCGCCAAGGCGCGCCCCACGTCGGCGCGGCCGACCCGCAGGTCGTCGATCCCGGCCAGGTAGAGGTCGTCGCGCAGCCACGCGCCGCCGTTGATGAGCAGGTGCGCGCCCGCCTCCGCCAGGGCCGCGTCGAGCGGGCCGAGGTCGCGGTAGCGGGTCCTGTCGTGGTTGCCGAGCACCACGTACACGCCGAGCCTGGAGCGCAGGCGGCCGAGCTCGAAGGCCATCTCGTCCAGTTCGCCGCGGAAGCTCTGATCGACGAGGTCGCCGGTTATGCACACCAGGTCGGGGGCCAGCTCGTTGCTGGCGTCGACCCAGCGCGCGAGGTCGGCGGGGCCGATGTACGGGCCCAGGTGGAAGTCGGTCAGCAGCGCCAGGCTCAGTGGGTCGGCCAGGCCCCGGATGCTCCGCGCGTGCCGGTTGACCTCGAAATCGTGCGTGGTCCTGACGGCCGTCACGCCGACGGCCAGGGCGCCCAAGCCGGCCAGTCCCGCGGTCTTGAGGAACTCGCGGCGGCTGATCTCGCGCTTGGTCTCGGCTGACTCGTCCACGGCGGTAGCCTACCTGGAAGTGCGCCCGGAATCGGGGTCGGACATGAGGCTGCTGACGTCGACGGCCTCGAAGTCGGCGCCGATGATGCTTTTCAAGTCGCGCAGGGCGCCGTTGTCCCAACGTTCGTCAGGCGCTCCCGACAGGTACCAGGCCGAGCCGTTGTCCGCGAGGATCATCCCGTAGAGCTTCAGCGCCGCGACGATCACCTGCGCCTCTGCCGACATCGAGCTGGCGTCGAAGTCGGCTCTGAGCCTGAAGCGCTGGCCCAGCGGCGGGAACTCGGAGCCGGTCCGGCTCGAGGCCTGATGCCGGGCCGGCCAGACGTAGGCGTTGCGCGTCTGGGGGGCCGTGAACCTCAGCGCGTGCGCGATCTCGCCGGCCACGACCTCGTCGTAGCGCACCAGGCCTGGCAGTATGGGTAGCCCGGCGGCGTCGGCGGAGGTCCAACCGGCCGGCCGCAGCTCGTAGCCGGACAGGTCGAACACGGCGCCCGAGCCGGCGGTCCAGCTCCCGTCGGGCTGCCTCGCGGCGTCGAAGACCTCGTAGAGGACGCAGGCGTCCGTGTCGACGACGAGCACGTGCCGGTCGCTGCCGCCCTCGACCGGCGCGTCCGGCGGCAGCGGGTAGGGGCCCGGATCGCTCTCGTGTGGGTAGTAGAAGGAGACGTCGACGAGCGGCTGAGTGCCTGGCACGACGGCGTAGGGGATGCCGATCGGCGAGCCCTCCCACAGTCCCGAGCCGAAGTCGGGGTGCACGGTACGGCCGGCGCCGATCGTGGCGACGTAGATGCTGGAGCTGGGGTCGAGCGGCAGGTGATCGACGCGTGCGTTCCAGATGTGGTCCGCGGGGAACACGCTGCAGCCGGCGAGGTCAGGGGACCGCCCCTCGCGGCCGGGAGGCGGCTGCCCGCCGGCCAGGCAGCCGGTCAGGGCCAGGAGCAGCACGATCCCCGGCGCGTGCAGGCGAAGAGTGCGGCGCGTCACGCTGCGATGCTAGTCCTACGAGGCGAGCGGCAAGGTGCGCGATTGCGCAAGCGTAGCTCGAGGAAACGTCACGTCGAAGCTCCGTGAGCTCCGGTTAGGGTGTGCGGGTGAGCGCGTTGCTCGAGACGATAAGGGCGTTCATGGACCAGCTCGTGCTCGGGGTGGGCTACCTCGGCCTGGTGCTGGTCATGATCATCGAGAACCTGATCCCGCCGATACCGTCGGAGTTCGTGCTGCCGTTCGCGGGCTTCCTCGTCCACGAGGGCCGGATGAACGTCGCGCTGGTGCTGCTCTTCACCACGCTGGGCGCTTTCCTCGGCACGACGGCCTTCTACTGGCTAGGGCGCGCGCTGGGCGAGGAGCGGGTGCGCCGCTTCATCCGGCGCTTCGGCCGCTACGTCCTGATCCGCGAGGCCGACTACGACGAGGCCCTCGCCTTCTTCAGACGCTACGACGGCAGCGTGATCTTCTGGGCGCGCTTCGTGCCGGCGGTGCGCTCGCTGATCTCGCTCCCTGCCGGGGTGGCCAACATGCCGTTCGGCCGCTTCGCGCTGTTCACCGTGGCCGGCACGCTGATCTGGAACTCGGTGCTCGTGTTCGCCGGCGTGCTGCTGGGCAGCCAGTGGGAGAGGATCCTCGAGGTCGTCGACAGGCTCGAGACAGTGCTGTGGGTCTTGCTGATCGCAGCGCTGGTCGCCTGGTTCGCGTGGCAACGAGGCAGGCAGAGGCGCCGCAGCCGCGGCTGAGAGCTCAGCCGCGGTCGACGAGGCCGGCGGCGGCCAGGCTCCGCAACGCCTCCAGCGTCAGTATCCCGGCCCAGGCGACGCGGCTCTTCTCCCACGCGGCAGAGGCTGCTGCGTCGAGGTCGTCTCCCCAGTTCCAGACCGGCCACCACGCGCCCTCCTCGGCCTGCGCGCCGATGAGCGACTGCAGCTCCGCGGCGGAGTTGTCGGCCAGCGCCGCCGCCAAGGCCGAGCCGGGAAGCGGCGCGAGGTTCAGCGCCCTCAGCCCATAACCCCCGGACCGAGCAGCCGCGACCGCCTCGGCGGCGGCCGGCTCGAGCACAGCGCGCAGCCGCTCGAAGCGGGCGCTGTCACGAGGCAGCGCGTCGAGCAGGCGGGCGCTACAGATCATGTCGTGCATCTCGAGACCGTCGGCAGCGCGGGCTTCGGCCACGGCGAGCACGTCGTCCGACAGCTCGGCGGTCAGGTCGGCCCCGGCTGCCAGACGCGTCAGCTGCGCGACGATGTCGGCGCGCGGGTTGAGCTCGAAGCCACCGAACCCCTCGGCCAGGCCCTCCTGCCCCCACCACGGCGCGTGCGGCGCGAGCGCCGCCTCGGGCGGGATGATGCGCCAGGTGCCTTTGGGACGCATCAGCGTCGCCCTCAGGTACGAGACGGCCCCGGCGACGAGCGGGTGCGTGGCCGGCGCCTGCAGGTCGGCGAGGACCTTCAGCGCCACCGACGTCGCCAGCGCCCCGCTGGCAGTCGTGACGGAGTCTGGCTCGAGCCCATGCCCGAAGCCGCCGTCGGCGTTCTGGTAGCGCGCCAAGGCGTCGAACACGGGCCAGGCCGGCGCGCCCTCGAACTCGTGCTCGAACACCAGCCGCTCGAGCTCGCGCCCGCGGTCGTAGAGGAAGCGCCGCGCCGCTAAGTACGACTCTGTCGCTAGTCGGGCCATGGTCCCAGTATAGGAGCGGGCGCGGGTCGCGGCGCGCGCGGCACGGGTCGGTTAACCTGCCGCCATGAGCCGGCACGAGACGCAGGTGGTGGACCTGAGCGGCGCTGCCGCCGGGCGCTTCTCGAGCGCGCCGTTCGCGGTCCTGCCGGTCGGGAGCATCGAGTACCACGGCCCAGGCGCGCCTTTCGGCACCGACACGATCCTGGCGACCGGCTTCGCGGAGCGCCTGGCGAGGGAGCGCGACTGCCTCGTCTTCCCCGCGGTCGCCTACTCGTTCGTGCCGCGGCTGACGCTGGAGCACGGGCCGGGCGTAACGGTCGCGCCCGAGGCGTTCCTCGCCTACCTGACCGAGGTGGTGCGCGGCATCGTCGCGGCGGGCGTGACCCGGCTGCTGGTCATCAACGGGCATAGCGAGAACCAGTACGCCCTGCGCCTCGCCGCCGAGACGGTCGCCGCTGAGTCCCCAGACGCTTCGGTCCTGATCTGCAACTGGTGGCGGCTGGCGCCGGCCGGGCTCTTCCCCGAGAACGACGGGCACGGCCACGGCGGGCCGCTGGAGATCTCGACGACCGCGGCGCTGAGCGGCGGGGCAGGCGTGCAGGCCGGGGCTTCGGCCGACATCCCTTACGAGGCGCCCTGGTGGCGGGGCGCCGCACAGGTGGTCGGTCGCGGCCAGGCCCCGAAGGGCTTCGCCGGCTACCACGGTCAGGTGTCGCTGATCGATGCCGAGAAGGGCGAGCAGGTCGCGAGCGCGGTCACCGCGGAGCTGGCGCGGCTGGTCGACGACTGGCTCGCGCGGGCCGGGGTCTAGCTCTAGCCCTTGACCCCGCTGAGGACCACGCCCTCGATGATCTGGCGTTGGAACAGGATGAACGCGATCAGCACCGGCACGATGCCAAGCGCCGAGGCCGTCATGATCAGGTGCCAGGCCGCGCCGGCCTCGCCCGAGAAGGCCGAGATGCCGACCGGCACGGTGCGCATGGCGCTCGACTGGATCGAGACGAGCGGCCACAGGTAGGCGTTCCAGTTGCCGATGAAGGCGAAGATGCCCAGCGCCGCAAGGCCGGGTCCGACCAGCGGCATGCCGATGCGCAGGAACAGGCCGGGCTCTGACACTCCGTCGATGCGGCCGGCGTCGAACAGGTCGCGCGGCAGCGTGCTGAAGAACTGCCGCATCAGGAAGACGCCGAAGCCGGGGATCAGGCCGGGGAACATCAGGCCCCAGTGGGTGCTGATCCAGCCGAGGTTGCTGGCCATCACGTACCAGGGGATGATCAGCATCTCGGTTGGGATCATCAGCGTCGAGAGGATGGCGATGAAGATGATGTTCTTGCCGGGGAAGCGCAGCAGCGCGAGCACGTAGCCGACGAGCGAGCAGAACAGCAGCACCGAGGCCGTCGTGCCGACCGCGACGATCAGGCTGTTGAGGAACCAGCGCGGGAACGCCGTGCGGGTCAGCACCTCGAGGTAGTTCGCGATCGTGAACTTCGATGGCCAGAAGCTGGTGCTGATGACCTCGCGAGCGTCCTTCATCGTGCTGATGAGCATCCACAGGAACGGGAAGACCATCGCGATGGCTCCGACGCTCAACAGCACGTAGGCGATGACCGTGGCGGGATCGGCCCGCCGCCGGGGGCGGGCGCGGACGCTCTCAGTCAGCGCGCGGCGAGCTGTGCTGACGGTCGGGATCATCCGTACTCCACCCGCCTCTGGGTCAGCTTGAGCTGGATCAGCGTGATCGTCAGGATGATGACGAACATGACGACGGTGACCGCGGCGGCGTAGCCGAGGCGGTGGCGCTGGAACGCCTCCTCGTACATGTAGAGCGCGAGAGATAGGGTGCGGTCGAGCGGTCCGCCAGGATCGTTGAAGCTGATGTTGACGATCTGGTCGAAGAGCTGCAGCGCGTTGATGGTCGTGATCACGACCGCGAAGACCATCGTGGCGTTCAGCAGCGGGATCGTCACGTGACGGAAGATCTGCCAGCGATTCGCCCCGTCGATGCGCGCCGCCTCGTAGTAGATACGCGGGATGCCCTGCAACCCGGCCATGAAGATGACGATCTGGAAGCCCAGCTGCTGCCACACGACGACGACGGCGACGGCGCCGAGCGCCAGCTCGGGGTTGCGCAGCCAGTTCTGAGGAGTGACGGCGAGGAAACCCAGCCCGATAGAGTCGGCGAACTCCGCCCAGCGCACCAGGAGCACGTTGATGACGCCGCGCTGGTTGTACATCCAGCCCCACACCCAGGCGATGGCGACGGCGGGCGTGATGTACGGAGCGAAGTAGATGGCCCTGAACAGCCCTCTGCCGCGCCCGATCGCCTGCAGCAGCAGCGCGATGGCGAGGCCCAGCACGATCGAGGCCGGCACCGTGATCACGGTGTACATCAGGGTGTTCTTCAGCGCCTGGTGGAACGTCGGGTTGCTCAGCAGCTCGCGGTAGTAGTCGAGGCCGATGAAGCGGCGGGCCGCCGGGTCGACGTGCCAGGTGAAGAGCGACAGCCGCAAGGACTGGATCGCAGGCCAGAACCGCACCGTGGCGTAGAAGAAGAGCGGCACGGCCAGCAGGACGTAGGCCCAGATAGCCTCGCGCTGCGCGAGCGACAGCGCACGGCGTCTCGGCGCTCTGGCTGCTGCTGTCGCTCCAGGCTGCGGCTGCAAGCGGCTCTCCTAGGGTGAGGCGCCCATGTGCGGGCGCCGTTATAGCTTCGATGTCGCGGGCGCGCCGTGGAGAGCGCGCGCCCGCGACCGATTCAGCGTGTCTGGCTCGAGGCTACCCGCTGCGCGCGGGCGCCTGGAGGCTCAGCGGAACTGGTTCCAGATCGCCTGGTCCTGCTCGGCGGCGAGGCGGATCGACTCGCCGGGGCTCATGCCCTCGAGCAGGACGCGGTTGATGGCGTCGAGGTAGACGTTGCGCTGGGCGACCTCGTCGACGAACTGCGTGGCCTCGGCGTAGGCGAGACCGGCCAGGAACGGTCCGTAGACCGGATCGCTGGCGAGGGCCGGGTCGTCGAGGAGGCTGCGAGCCGCAGGCAGCTCACCGACGATGTCGAGCCACAGACGCATCGCGTCCTCGGAGGTCACGAACTTGATGAACCTGGCAGCGGCCTCGAGCTTGGCAGGGTCGCGGGTGGCGTTCGGCGTGATGCCGTTCATGAAGAACGAGCCGAAGTTCGACTGCACGCCGTTGTCGAAGGTCGGCAGCTCGGCGACGCCCCAGTCGAACTGCGCACCGTTGTTGACCGCACCGATGGCGAACGAGCCGTCGATGATCATCCCGATGCTCTGCTGGGTGATGAAGCCGTCGCGGTAGCCGCTGGTGCCGGGCACGAAGTTGGTGACGCCGATGTTGTCGTTGAGCTCCCAACCGGTGAACGTGGCGAGAGCCTGCTCGCCGATGTCGTTGCCGTAGAGGACCTCACCGTCGGGCGAGAAGGGGCTGGTGCCGAGCTGGTTCATCAGCACGGTGCGCACCAGGTGATGGTCCTGACCGCCGAAGCCGTAGCCGATGCGGCTGTAGCCGAGCGCGTCACTGATGTTGATCGCCTGCGCGGCGGCGACGAACTCGTCCCAGGTGGTGGGCGGAGCGTCGGGGTCGAGCCCGACCTCGCGGAAGATGTCCTTGTTGTAGAAGAGCGCCAACGAGCGCACGGCGGTCGGCAGGCCGTAGTAGCGGCCGTCGATCTTGACCGCGTCGACCATCGGCACGAAGTAGGCCTCGACCTCCGCGGCCGGGAAGTACTCCTCGGGCAGCGGATCGATGTAGCCGGCGCGCGACCAGGCGTGCACCCAGCCGTAGAAGAGCTGCGCGACGTCAGGGCCGCTGCCGGCCGCGACGGCCGTGGGGACCTGGGTCAGGTAGCCGTCGTAAGGGAAGGTCTCCTGCACGACGATGATGTCGGGGTTCTCGGCGTTGAACTGCGCGATGAGCTGGTTCATCGCCTCGACGCGGGTACCGAACTCGTACTGCCAATAGGTGAGCTGTACCTGGGCCTGAGCGAAGCCCAACAGCAGCCCGGCAGCGACTACGAGACGCAACACTCGGTTCATTCGCTAGTCGTCCTCTCTCGGGGCTTGCCAGCCCCGCCCTCTCGATTGGTTGGATAGCCCAACGAGGTAGATGATACTTCGTATGACGGCCGTGACGGTCGCGTGGATGAAGGCATCGTGAGCGAAAGGACCGTTGACGCCTGGCTGCCCGGCTTCGACGGCCGAGTGGCGTTGCCTCCGAAGAAGAACAGGCGCGGTGTCGCCTAGCTGCCCAGCTTCAACAACCGAGTGGCGTTGCCTCCGAAGATCGACGCGATGTCCTCCTCGGGCATGTTCATCGTGTAGCAGGCGCGCAGCTGGTCTTGCAGGTAGCGCAGCGAGAAGCCGCGCGGGAACGCGGCCGAGTCGGTCCCGAAGACGATGCGGTCGGGGCCGAGCGTCTCGTACGCCTTGCGGAACAGGTCCTCGAGCGTCAGCGGGTACGGCATCCAACGCATCCACTGATTGCTGCCCGAGGTGTCGACGTGGATGTTCGGCAGGCTCCAGGCGAGCGCCAGCACGTCGGCCCAGGTGTTCACGCCGAAGTGGGGGATGATGAACGGGATCTGCGGGAAGTCCCTCGCCACCTCGAAGAGCGAGAGCGGGCTGAGGCGAGGGTGCGACACCAGGCCCCCGCCGCGCCCCAGCCAGCCGAAGTGGATCAGGACGGGCAGGCGCCTCTCGGCGCAGAACTCCCAGACGTCGCGCACGCTCGGGTCCTCGAAGGGAATCTCGACTCTGGGACCGAGCAGCTTGTAGCCCCTGAGGCCCAGCTCGTCGACGGCGCGCCTGAGCTCGGCTCCGGCGCCGGGCAGCAGCGCGTGGTGGGCGAAGCCCGAGAAACGTCCCGGGTGACGCCTGACGATGCTGGCGAGCAGGTCGTTGGTCTGCGCCGAGACGAAGTTGACGGTGCTGACCCCGTGCTTGTCGAGCTCGGCCAGCCAGCGGTCGGCGGCCGCGTCGATCTGCTCCGGAGTCTTGGCGAGAGGCTCAGACGGCTCCGTCGACCACTCCTTGTTCATGCGCGCCATCCGGCTCGAGGCGTACTCGTCGAGCAGCGGGTTCAGCTCGAGCCTCACGCCGGGGTAGCGCAGGGAGTTCACCACCGGGAAGTGCGCGTGGACGTCGACGATCGGGAAGGGGCGCTCTGTTCTCTCAGCAGGCATCTGACGGGGCCTCCAGACCGGGGGAATATACCTTGTCGCGGCCCGGGGCGGTTTCTCAACCGTTCGGTTGACTATCCAAGGGCGGCGCTGTACTCTCAACCACATGGTTGAGCATCTAGCTCGTGACGACGGTCTCGGCGCGGTCTTCCACGCGCTCTCGGACACCAGCCGGCGCCAGATGGTGTCGGCGCTCAGCGAGAAGAAGGCTTTGACGGTCGGAGAGCTGGCGGCTCCCCTGCCGATCTCGTTGGCCGCCGCGTCCAAGCACCTGCGGGTGCTGGAGCGCGCCGGCCTGGTCTCGCGCAAGGTCGAGGGCCGCCGCCACGTCTGCCGCCTCGAGCGGGCACCTCTCGCGAGCGCCGAAGCGTGGCTGGCGCACTACCGCAGGTTCTGGGGCGAGAGGCTCGACCTGCTCGAGGCGCGGCTGTCGGAGGAGGGCCAGTGACCACGCGACACGGAGAGCTGATCGGCCCGGGAGCGATCCGCTTCGAGCGCCTGCTCCCAGGCCCGATAGAGCGCGTGTGGGACTACCTGACGCAGCGCGAGCTGCGGCGCACCTGGCTCGCCGACGGACCGATGGAGCTGGAGCGAGGCGGCGCGGTGCGGCTGGTGTTCCGCAACGACGAGCTGAACGAGCACAGGGAGACCGCCCCGGAGCGCTACTCGGGCCCGGATGCCGGCTACGACTCCGGTGAGCACGTTCGGGCGCCGGGGGTCATCACCGCGTGCGAGCCGCCGCGGCTCCTCGCCTTCACCTGGGAGGACCCCGGCGTCGTCTCGGAGGTGAGCTTCGAGCTCGAGGCACGGGGCGAGCAGGTGAGCCTGGTGCTGATCCACCGGCGCCTCGCCGGCAGGGAGATGCTGCTGAGCGTCGCCGCCGGCTGGCACACCCATCTCGACTTCCTCTACGCGCGGCTCTCGGGCGGAGAGCCGCCCCTCTTCTGGAGCTCTCACGCGGCGCGGGAGGGCGAGTACGGCACGCGACTCGACGACCGCGGAGGCTGGAACGGCCACGCCGACTCGGTCGGCACCGGCGCGCTGCGCTTCGAGCGGTCGCTGCCCGGGCCGGTGGAGCGCGTCTGGGACTACCTGGTCAAGCCCGAGCTGAGGCGCACCTGGCTGGCGGACGGCGCGATGGAGCTGCGGGTCGGCGGCGAGATCGAGATGGTGTGGCGCAACGAGGAGATCGGCGACCGCACCGAAAGAGCGCCGGAGCGCTACCTGAGCCTCAGCGGCTACCGCTGCACCGGCGTGGTGACGGCCTGCGAGCCGCCCAGCCTGCTGGCCTTCACCTGGGACGAGCCAGGCTCCAGCTCCGAGATACGCATCGAGCTCTCGGAGATCGAAGCTGCGGCAGGACGGAACTTAGAGCAGGCGCCCGAACGGGCGCGGGGGCAGGTGAGGCTGGTCCTCACCCACACGCGCCTGAGGAGCCGCGGCTCGGTCGAGGGCACGGCCACCGGCTGGCACACCCACCTCGAGTTCCTGCGCGCCCAGCTCGAAGGAGGCTCCGCGCTTCCCTCCTACTGGTCCGTCCACGAGCGCTACGAGCGGCTCTACCGCGGCTGGCCGAGCGAGGAGGACGCGGTCCGGCCGCCGGAAGGCCACGGCCTCCTGGTGGCGCTGGCGGGCGGCGGCTGGAAGCTCGAGTTCGAGCGCCGCTACCGCGCGCCGTTGGCGAAGGTCTGGCGCGCCGTCACCGAGCCGGAGTGGCTCGACGCCTGGTACCCCGCCGAGCTGCGCTTCGAAGGAGCGGTCGGCGGTGCGCTGACCGAGACGTTCAGGGCCGAGGACGGCTCGGAGGCCGGGGTGGTGAGAGGCCGCGTCACCGCCTACGAGCCGCCGCGCCTGCTCGCCTTCGAGATCGAGGGCGACCCCGGCAGCGAGCACGCCGTGCTCCGCAACCCGCAGAGCATCCGCATCGAGCTGCGCGAGGGCGAGAACGCCGGTGAGGACGCCGGCCAGACCGAACTCAGGTTCACCCACTTCTTCGCGGCAGCCGAGCTCGCGACCAGCGTCGCGCCGGGATGGCACTACTGCCTGGAGTTCCTCGCGGCGCACCTGGGCGAGGCGCCCTCGCCCGCCGAGGGTCTGGACGGAGAGTTGAGGGCTTGGTACCGCGCTTGGCTCAAGAGGAGCTAGACCTTCGGCTCGCTGGCAAGTAGCGTACGCGGGATGCCCGCCAACCGCGTCTTCTACGGCTGGATAGTCGTCCTCGTGACGGTGCCGGTGCTGATGGTGGCTGCCGGCATGCGCGCCGCGCCCGGTGCCTGGCTGGTGCCGATGCGCCTCGACCTCGGCTGGTCGATCGCGTCGCTCTCGTTCGCCGGTGCCATCGGGCTGCTGGTCTTCGGCTTCAGCGGACCCGTGGCCGGCGCCTGGATCCAGCGGTTCGGCATCAGGCCCGTCGTCGGTGGGAGCCTGCTCGTCTCGGCGCTCGCCATGGCCGTCTCCAGCCAGCTTCAGACTCAGTGGCAGCTCTACCTGGTGTTCGGTCTGCTCTCAGGCCTCGCCACCGGCATGGTCGGCAGCGTGCTCGGCGCGGTCGTCTCCAACCGCTGGTTCATCCACCACCGGGGCCTGGTAGTCGGCGTGATGGGCGCCGCCACCTCGGCCGGTCAGCTCGTCTTCTTCCCGCTGCTCACGAGCTGGGCCGTCGGCTACGGCTGGCGTACGGCCGCCTTGCTGCTCGCCGGTCTCTGCCTCGTGCTGCTACCGCCGTTCCTGCTGCTCATGCGCGGCCTGCCGGCACAGCTCGGCCTCGAGCCGCTCGGCGGTACGCCGGCCAACCGGCCGCCCCCTGCGCGACCTGCTCGGGAGGTCATGGCCGTGGCGTTGCGATCGCCGGTCTTCTGGCTGCTGTGCGCGACCTTCTTCATCTGCGGTGCCTCGAGCAACGGGCTCGTCGGGCAGCACTTCATCCCCCACGCCGTCGACCACGGCTTCACCGAGATGATGGCGGCGGGCACGCTGGCGATGATCGGCGCGTTCAACTTCGTCGGCACCATCGCCTCCGGCTGGCTCACCGACCGCTTCGACCCGCGCAAGCTGCTGCTGGTCTACTACGTAGCCCGCGGACTCAGCCTGCTGGCGCTGCCGTTCATCCAAGACCAGGCCGGCATGCTCTTCTTCGCCGTGCTGTTCGGACTCGACTACATCGCCACCGTGCCACCGACCATCGCGCTGGCGGCCGACACCTTCGGCCGCAACAACGTCGGCGTGGTGCATGGCTGGGTCTTCGCCTCGCATCAGGTGGGCGCGTTCGCTGCCGCCTGGGGCGCAGGGTTGTTGCGCGACGCGCTTGGTGATTACGCCATGGCGTTCTTCATCGCGGGCGGGCTCGCGGTAATCGCGGGCGTGATGGCGCTGCTGATCAGACGCGGCGTGGTCGTCGCCGCCTCGCCCTCTCCCGCCTGAGCGCGAACCTCCACGCGTCGGCCCGACGGACCGAGCTAGCCACGCCCGCCGCCGCGCCGACTCCGCCGAGCTGCGCTCTCGCGCCCTTGACGACGGATCTCCGGCGCTACGCTGAGCAGATGCGGGCCGAGGCCGAACAGGAGCATCACGCTCAGTGTGCCCCCGACAACGGCGACGACGAGGGCGGTCACAGCCAGCACCCCCTCGCTCTCCCTGAGGAGCAGACCAGCGGTCAGGAGCAAGGCGCCGCCGATCACCACCGCCAGCCAGATCCTGAAGAGGAGCAGGGCGTGCCTGTCGATGGGGCGCAGGTAGGCCTCGTTCCCCCAACCGCGGTCCTGATGGACCTTGCGCATCTCGACGATCACCCGCTCCTGCCCCGGGGGGTAAGGGAACCTCAGCGCCCCGACGGGAGCCGCTCCTTGCGAGCTCCTGAAGCCCAGGCGTATCTCCATCACCTTGCGCGGGCCGAGGACGTCGCTCACGCCGAGCACCACCGGACCGCCGCGGCGACCTAGGTCGAAGAAGCGCCGACCTACCTGGACCGCCCGCGGGCCGACGACGACCTCGACCTGCCCCTCGAGAGGCGGCCCGTGGGCCAGCAGGTTGCCTCGCGACTCTGGATCGACGGCTGCGATGATCTCGTCCGAGATGAAGCCGCCCCACTCCTCCGCGCTCACGCGCCAGCGGCCCAGCGTCTCCTGGCCGGCGAGCAGCCGTGCGCGGCGCCGGTTGGCGATGAATCCGATCAACCCGACCACCTCGGAGCCAGTGCTCCGGATCCCTTGGCTCGCCATAGCCTAGAGCCCAGACCTGATGTCTTGCCACACAGGTCGGCTGTGCGCCCAAGGCGGGTCCAACATCCGCGTCGTCACACTGCATGACATCCGTTGGTTGTCTAATGGCTCACTGATGTGCGGCATCACTGGAACCGTTCGCCCCGACACCGATCTCTCCGGGCTGCTGGAGGCAGCCGGGCTCGCGCAGCGCCATCGCGGCCCCGACGGTCATGCTCAGGCGCAGGAGAGCGTCGGGCGTTGGAGGGTGGGGTTCGGCCATCAGCGCCTCGCCATCATCGACCTGTCCGAAGGCGGCGTCCAACCGATGGTCAGCCCCAGCGGCGGCAGCATCGTCACGTTCAACGGCGAGATCTACAACTACCTCGAGCTGAAGCAGCAGCTGAGCGCCGAAGGGGTGCGCTTCAGCTCGGATAGCGACACGGAGGTCCTGCTCGCCGCCCTGGAGACCTGGGGCGTGGAGCGTGCGCTCAACAGCTTCAACGGCATGTGGGCGTTCGCGTGGCTCGACAGGACCGGCAGGCGGCTGGTCCTGGCGCGCGACCGCGCCGGCAAGAAGCCGCTCTACTGGCGGCTGACGGAGACCCAGCTCGACTTCGCTTCCGAGCTCAAGGCGCTGCTGAGCCTAAGCGGCGGTCGCTTCGCCCTCAACCGTCAGGCTGCCTTCTCGCTGCTCGCCCAGTCGCTGCTGCACACGGACGAGCACACGATGCTCGAGGGCGTCACGACCTTGCCTCAGGGTAGCTACGGGGTCGTCGACCTCGGATCCGAGACCCTTTCTCTTGAGGTCGAGCGCTACTGGCAGGCGCCCACCCGGCTGGCCGACCCCGGTGCAAAGCTCGGCGAGGAGCGGCTGGCCGCCGAGGTAAGGGAGCTGTTCTACAGCGCCGTCGACCTGCGGTTGAGGAGCGACGTGCCCGTCGGCGTGCTGCTCTCGGGCGGCGTCGACTCGAGCGCGATCGCCGCGGCGGTGCACAACCGGACTGCCGCCGGTCAGGAGATCGCGGTGCTCTCGGCGGTCTCGGATGACCCTCTGTTCGACGAGTCGCCGCACATCGACGCGGTCGCGCGCCACCTCGGCGCGCAGGTTCACAAGATCCCGATGAACCTCGGGCCGGACGAGGCCTTCGAGCTCCTCGAGCGCGTGACCTGGCACAACGACGAGCCCGTGCTCAGCTTCTCCGCCGTCGCTCACTACAAGCTGATGGAGGCCGCCAAGGATCTCGGCGTCACCGTCGTGCTGAGCGGACAGGGCGCCGACGAGCTGCTGTGCGGCTACAAGAAGTACATGTTCTTCGCCGCGCAGGCTCTGGTGCGCTCCGGACAACCGTTCCAGGCGGCCAAGCTGCTCACGGGTTCGCTTCTCGCCGGCACGGTGATGCGGCAGCTCGACCTGCGCGAGATCCAACGCTACCTCCCGCGACTCGCCGGCAAAGAGCTCGGTTCGGCGCTCGGCCCGGCCCTGGCTGGCATGCAGCGCATCGACCTCGGGCTGAGACCAGGCATGAGCCTGCAGGAGCGTCAGGCGCTCGACTTCGACTCGCTGTCCGTGCCGCTGCTAACGCACTACGAGGACCGGATGTCGATGGCGCACGGCCGCGAGATCCGCCTGCCGTTCCTCGACTACCGCCTGGTCGAGAAGCTGATCCCGCTGCCCGGTGAGTGGAAGGTCAGGGGCGGCTGGACCAAGTACATCTTCCGCAAGGCCATCGAGCGCGACCTGCCACATTCGATCGTGTGGCGCAAGGACAAGAAGGCGTTCGCGCTGCCGCAGAGCGTGTGGCTCAGGCACCAGCTGAAGGACAAGGTGCTCGAGCTGTTCGAGCCGGGCGCCCTCGTCTTCGAGCACGGCCTGCTCGACCGCGAGCGGTTCTTGGAGCGCTACTCGGTCTACGTCGGTGAGGGGGAGAGGCGCGGGCGCGTGTGGTACCGCGAGATCTTCGCAGCGATCTCCCTCGAGCTCTGGCTCAGGCGCTACCAGGAGTGGTTGATCCGCCCCTGAGCGGCGCCATCGCCAGGCGCACCATGTACGCACCGGTCGCCGACCGGCTGGGCGGCCAGTAGCGCTGCAGCAGAGCAGCCAGCTCCCGTTGCAGCGCCTTGGCCTCCTCGCCGGTGAGGCGCACTACGCCCCAGGAGTCCCACACCGCCGGCGCCGCAGGTTCCAGCAGCGCGTCGAGCGGGCGCTCGCCGGGCGAGCCTTCCGGATCCGGCGCTATGTTGCGCGACAGGCGTCCCTGCGACCCCCTGAAGACCTGGATGCCGATCGGACGCTCCTCGCCGAAAGCCTTCACCCAGGCCTGCCCGACGCTCTCGTCCAGCTGCTCCCGCAAGCGCCTGAAGGCGTGGGCGGCGAGAGCTTCCTGGTTCGTCACCGACGTGGCCTGGAACGGCACGAAGTAGCCGTCGGCGACGGAGCGGTAGTAACGGATCGGCCGGCCGCTACGCGGTTCCGAACGCGTCTCCCCGATCAAGCCGAGCCGCAGGAACTGCCGCACGCGGTAGAGGACGCCGCTCAGGCTGACTCCGAGCTCTTGCGCCACCTGTCCGACGCTGCGCTCCTGACCGACGAACGGCTCGAGGTACCTGAGGGCGGCCGGGTCGGCTATCGCCTTGGCGGCCTCGGCGTCCTCGACCTTCAGCCAGGTTCTACTTGAAGAGTTCCGTTTCATTTCAAGTAGGGTACCTGTCAGACTCCGCGCATGGCCAGCAGCGGCGATCGAGCCAGTCGCGGCGCCCCGAGCCTGCTGCGCAACCGCGGCTTCGCGCTCGTGTGGTGGGGCGGGCTGCTGACCCTGACCGGCCACGGCACGCTGGGAGTCGCGCTGTCGGCGTACGTCTACATCGCCACCGGCTCGGCGCTGGCCACGAGCCTGATGTTCGCCGCCAACCAGCTCCCGCGTCTGCTGCTCAGCCCTCTCGCGGGCGTGCTCGTCGACCGCTGGCCGCGCGGGCGGACCTTGGTGGTCAGCAACCTGCTGCTGGCCGGCGGCTGCCTACCCCTGCTGCTCATCGGCGACGGCGGCAACTGGCTCGTCTACCTGGTGTTCGCCATCCAGTCGTCGATCTTCCGCTTCTTCGAGCCGGCCGAGACTGCACTGCTGCCGAGCCTAGTCGGGCGCGAGCAGCTTCCTGGCGCCAACGCGCTCAACGCCCTCAACAACAACCTCGGCCGGCTGGCCGGCCCGGCCCTGGGAGGCCTGTTGGTGGCGCAGGCTGGGCTGCCGGCCGTGGTGCTGGCCAACGTCGTGCTGTACCTCGGCGCGGCGGCGCTCGTCGCCTCGCTCCGTCTGGCCGAGAGCGCGCCTGGAACGCGAGCACCGGACGCTCCGCTTGAACGCGGCGCAGCGCGCGCGTGGAGCGAGCTGGCGGAGGGGATGCGGATCGTGCTCAGGTCGCCGGTACCGCGTCTGCTGGCGGTGCTGCTGAGCCTTACGGCCGTGGGCGAGGGGGTCTTCAGCGTCCTGATCACCCCGTTCACGCTCGACGTGCTCGGTGTCGGCGCCGTCGAGCTCGGCTGGCTGCGCTCGATCCAGGGTGCGGGAGGCCTCTTCGGCGGACTGCTCATCGCAGGGCTGGCCAGCCGGCTCTCGCCGGCAGCGATGCTCGGAGTGGGAGGCGTGGTGTTCGGCCTCGTCGACCTCGCCATCTTCAACTACCCGCGGCTCTCTCCGGGCTTCGCACCAGCGTTGATATTGATGGCCCTCGTCGGCGTGCCCGCCGCTGCCTTCGGCGCCGGCATCGCCACGCTCATGCAGTCGAACGTGCCCGACCGGTCGCTGGGCAGGGTCTACGGCGTCATCGCCACGCTCGGCGGCCTCTGCTCACTGCTGGGCATCGCCGTGGCCGGCACCTTCGCCGACATCGTCGGCATCGTGCCCATCCTCAACATCCAGGGCTACGTCTACGTGCTGGCGGGCTCCGTCTTCTGGCTGGTGCTGCGCGGCTCGGGCTGGACCTTGTCGGGCTCGGGGAGCTCGGCGGCGCGCCCGGCCGAGTCGGGCGCCGATCCACCTTAGCGCGGTCGTAGGCCTGCCGCGCACGAACGGCAGGGGTAGACTCCTGGCATGCGAAGCGGCGAAGAGGCGCTCGGAGCTAGGGTTCGCGAGCGCACCATCCGTGAGTTGCAGACCGACATGCGCGCCGGCCTGCAGAGCTCGGAGATGATCGTCACGGCGTACCTGCAGCGGGTCGCCACGCTCGAGAACGCCGGCCCCAGCCTCGGCTCGGTGATCGAGATCAACCCGGCGGCTCTCGAGGACGCGCGCAACCTCGACGCCGAGCGCGCCGGCGGCACCGTGAGGGGACCGCTGCACGGCGTGCCGGTGCTGCTCAAGGACAACATCGACACGGCCGACAGGCAGCACACCTCGGCGGGTTCGCTGGCTCTGTCGCGGTCGATCCCCGCGCGAGACAGCGGCGTGGCCGCGCGTCTGCGCGAGGCCGGCGCGGTCCTGCTGGGCAAGGCAAACCTGTCGGAGTGGGCGAACTTCAGGTCCTCGCGCTCGATCTCGGGCTGGAGCGGCCGGGGTGGGCAGTGCCGCAACCCTTACGCCCTCGACCGCAGCCCGTGCGGTTCGTCGAGCGGCTCGGCCGTGGCCGCCGCCGCTAGCCTGGCGGCCGTGACCATCGGCACCGAAACGGACGGCTCGATCGTCTGCCCTTCCGCTGCCTGCGGGGTCGTCGGCTTCAAGCCGACCGTGGGCGCGGTGTCTAGAAGCGGCATCGTGCCCATCTCGCACAGCCAGGACACGGCCGGTCCCATGGGCCGAAGCGTCGAGGACGTGGTCCTGACGCAGGCGGCCATACAAGGCCCCGATCCTCGCGACGAGCTGACGCTGCGGACTCCTGAGGGCGCCATGATCCAGGCCCACGCGGTGCTCGACGCCGGCGCGCTGGCCGGCAAGCGCCTCGGTATCGTCACCGGCATCTACCAGTGGCATCCCCTGATCGAGAGACAGATGGAGGGCGTTCGCGCCGCGTTGCGCGCGCTCGGGGCCGAGCTCGTCGAGCCCGTGCTCTTCGAGAACGCGGCCGAGTGGCGCGAGGCCGAGCGCGAGGTGCTGCTCTTCGAGTTCAAGCACGGCATCGACGCGTACCTCGCCAGCCTGCCCGACCTGCCAGGCAGCGGCCAACCGCGCGACCTGGCCGGGCTCATCGCGTTCAACCGCGAGCACGCCGCCACGTCGATGCCGCGTTTCGGCCAGGAGATCTTCGAGCAGGCGGTCAGCAAAGGCGGCCTCGACGATCCCGCGTACCTGCATGCCTTGGCCGCCTCGAGGCGCCTGACCCGCGAGGAGGGCATCGACGCGCTGCTCGGCGAGCACCGCCTCGACGCGCTGGTCTGCCCCACTGCCGGCCCGGCGTTCATCATCGACAACGTCAACGGCGACTGCCACAAGGGCTCGGCCTCGAGCCCTGCCGCCGTCGCCGGCTACCCGCACGTCACCGTGCCTGCCGGCTTCGTCCATGGCCTGCCGTGGGGACTGTCGTTCTTCGCCGGCGCCTGGGACGACGCCAAGGTGCTCTCGTTCGCGTACGCGTTCGAGCACCACACGGCGGCGCGCAGGCCGCCGCGCTACCTGCCTAGCGTCGTCCTGGACGGCTGAGCGAGCCCCAATCTCCAGTTCGGTTGCCATCGCGCGAGCTCAGGGGCTCGCCCTAGGGCGAGCTCCTCTCAGCCTTCTCCTCCGGAGCTGGGCGCGCCTCTCACCTCAGGCGCCTAGAAGCAGGGTAGCGGCGCCGCCCGAGCCGAAGCAGCGGCGCGGTGTCCGCGCCACCCTGATCGGAGGGGATCACCATGCCGTACGACCGCCTCAGCGAGCTACCCGACAGCGTCAGGAACGTGCTGCCCAAGCACGCCCAGGAGATCTACCTGGCTGCTTTCAACAGCGCCTGGGACCAGTACGACGAGCCACACGAGCGCCGAGGCGACGACACGCGCGAGGAGACCTCGCACAAGGTCGCCTGGGCCGCCGTCAAGCAGAGCTACCGCAAGGACGCGGACGGCCGCTGGGTCAAGGACTAGGCGCCCGTCGGAGGCCCAAGACAGGTCGGCCGCCCCGGTCATCACCGACCCGGGGCGGCCGACCTCATGCGCTTGCG
>CAYYOK010000023.1:0-36634 GCA_964473205.1 uncultured bacterium
CGGTGATCCGGCTCTCGAGGTACTCCTGGCGGCGCTCCAGCTGCCAGCGGCTCATGCCGGCGTGGGGGTCGGTGCCTCGCGCCGGGCCTGCGCTAGGCTCCTGCCCAGCTTCAGTGAGGCCGGAGGTGGATGTGCTTCGCGCTACCCCTAGGCTAGGCATCTGCCTAGGGTAGGGGGTCGGGGAAGCGACCGCGCCCTTGACCGCCTCCGTGCCGGACGATTTGTCGGAGCCCTTGTCGGCACCCTTGACCGCATCGGCCTTGGCGCGGCGGCGCAGGTAGTGCTCGAAGTCTCCACCGTAAGCGGTGAACGCGCCGTCACGCACCTCCCACACGTCCTTGGCGAGGCTACCTAGGAACGACCTGTCGTGCGAGACGAGCAGCAGCGTGCCGCGGTACACGGCCAGGGCGGCTTCCAGCGCCTCGATCATCTCGAGGTCGAGGTGGTTGGTCGGCTCGTCGAGGACCAGCAGGTTGTAGCGGCCCAGCGTGAGGATCAGGAGCGCCAGCCGCGCCCTCTCGCCACCGCTTAGGTCCTTGACCTTCTTGAACTGGGCGTCGTACGGGAACATGAAGTTGCCGAGCAGGTTGTGCGCCTCGACGTTGCCGACGCGCGCCAGCAGCTCCTCGAACAGCGTCGCCTCGGGGTCCACGCCGCGCAGCTGCTGGTCGTAGTAGCCGAGCCTGACGCGCGCGCCGGTCCTCACCTCGGCCCGAGGGTCGTCCGAGCGCTCCTCGCCGAGCAGCAGCCTGAGCAGGGTGGTCTTCCCCGCTCCGTTGGGACCCACCAGCGCGACCCTGTCGCCCTGGCGCAGCTCCAGGTCGACGCCCGCGAACAGCGCCTTACCGAAGGCCTTGGTCAGGTGGCGCGCGGTGAGCACGATGTCGCCGGACTCGTCGCAGTCGAACCTGAAGCGCGTCGTGCGCTCCGGTCCCGCGAGCTCGTCGACCATCTGCTGCGCGTACCTGTCCGCCCGGCGCTCCATCGCCTTGGCGCGGCGGTGCAGCTTCTCGCTCTGCCCCGCCCACCGCTTCATCTGAGCGGCCGCAGAGCTGATGCGGGTGTGCTCGCGCTCCTGGTTCGCGCGGGTGGCCGCCTGGATGCGCTCGGCCTCGGCGCGGGCCGCGCGGTACGCCGTCGGGTTCCCCTCGGCGCTGCGCAGCTCGCCGCGGCTGACCTCGGCCGTGCGACTGCAGGCTCCATCCAGGAAGGCGCGGTCGTGCGAGACGATGATGACGGCGCCGGGGTAGCGGCCCAGGTACGACTCGAGCCAGGCGCGCATGTCGAGGTCGAGGTGGTTGGTGGGCTCGTCGAGGAGCAGCACCTCCGGCTGCGCCATCAGGATGCGAGCGAGGCCGAGACGGGTGCGCTCGCCGCCCGAGAGCGTCTCGACCGGTTGCTCGAAGCGCCCCTTGAAGCCGAGCGCGTCCAGGACGGCGTCACGGCGCGCGCGCCTGGCGTAGCCCCCGCGCAGCTCGAAGGTCGTGTGCAGGGCGTCCCAGGCCTGGTACCTGTGCGGGTCGTCGAGGCCAGCCGCCTCGAGCTCGTTGAGCTGGCGCTCGAGGTCGTCCAGCACGTGGAAGGCGCGCTCGGAGACGCTCAGGACGGTGTCGCCGGCGTCGAAGACGGGGTCTTGGTCCAGGAGCGCGAAAGTGGCCCCCTCGGCGCGAAAGACCGTCCCAGCATCACAGCTCTCCTCGCCCATCAGCAGGCGCAGGACGGTGGTCTTGCCCGAGCCGTTGCGGCCGATCAGCGCGCTGCGGGAGCCGCTGCGCAGCTCCAGGTTGGCCGCGGCGAGCACCTCCTGCTCCCCGTAGTACTTCTCGACTGAGATGAGCGCCGCCAGCAGCATGCGAACCCAAGTCTAGTATCCCGGCCTGCCGGCATGGCGCACCGGGCCCGCGACCCGCCGCCGTAGCATGGGCCCATGGCTGACACCCGCACGACGACGCCGAGTCAGACACCGCCCGAGGTTCCTAGGACCGCCGGACAGCAGCACGGCCGCCGCTCGTGGGCCGAGCCGTGGAAGATCAAGATGGTCGAGCCGCTGGCCGTCACCACGGCCGAGCAGCGCCGTGCGGCGCTCGAGGGAGCCGGCTACAACACGTTCTTGCTGCGCTCGCAGGACGTCTACCTCGACCTGCTCACCGACAGCGGCACCAACGCTATGAGCGACAGGCAGTGGGCCGGCATGATGCTCGGCGACGAGGCGTACGCCGGCAGCCGCAACTTCTACGCGCTCGAGGCGGCCATGCAGAGGTACTACGGCTATCGCCACCTGGTGCCGACCCACCAGGGACGCGGCGCGGAGCACCTGCTGTCGCGCACGGTGATCTCGCCCGGTCAGTACGTCGCCGGGAACATGTACTTCACGACCACGCGCCTGCACCAGGAGCTGGCCGGGGCGACCTTCGTCGACGTGATCGTCGACGAGGCCCACGACCCCTACGACCTCTCGGAGTTCAAGGGCAACGTCGACCTGGCCAAGGTCCAGGCGCTCTTCGACCGCGTCGGACCCGAGAACGTCGCCTACCTCAGCATCGCCGGGACGGTCAACATGGCCGGTGGCCAGCCGATGAGCATGGCCAACGTGCGCGCGCTGAGGGAGCTCGCCAACGCCAACGGCGTCAAGGTCTACCTCGACGCCACGCGCATGGTCGAGAACGCGCTGTTCATCCAGGAGCGCGAGGACGGCTACGCGGGTCGCTCGATCCCCGAGATCCTGCGCGAGTTCTGCGGCTACACCGACGGCGCCTGGATCAGCGCCAAGAAGGACAGCCTGGTCAACATCGGCGGCTGGCTCGCCGTCAACGACGACGAGCTGTTCGAGGAGCTGCGCAACCAGGTCGTGATCTTCGAGGGGCTTCACACCTACGGCGGCCTGGCCGGCCGCGACATGGAGGCGATGGCGATCGGCATCGAGGAGTCGGTGCAGCAGGCCCACGTCGAGGCGCGCGTGGGCCAGGTGCGCTACCTGGGCGAGATGCTGTCGGCATGGGGTATCCCGATGGTGCAGCCGGTCGGCGGTCACGCGATCTTCCTCGACGCGCGCGCCTTCTACCCTCACCTCGAGCAGGACCTGTTCCCCGCTCAGACGCTGGCGGCCGAGCTCTACCTCGACTCCGGCATCCGCGCGATGGAGCGCGGCATCGTCAGCGCCGGCCGCAACGCCGCCGGCGAGCACAATCGCCCGCGCCTCGAGCTGACACGGCTGACGATCCCCAGGCGGGTCTACACCCAGGCGCACATGGACGTCGTGGCGGAGTCGGTCAAGGCCGTCTACGACGCCCGCGAGCGCGTCCGCGGCCTGCGGATGACCTTCGAGCCGAAGTACCTGAGGTTCTTCCAGGCCAGGTTCGAGCCCATCTGAGCGGCACGACCGGCGCATAGGCGCGCCTGCACGAACGAAGCGGGCGCGACGCGGCATTCGCCGATCGTCGCGCCCGCTTACGGCTCTGCTTAAAACCTAGGTAACCGAGCCGGTACGTCCCTCCTCAGGAGAAGCGCAGGTTGTCCTCGGTCTCCATGTCGAACGCGTGCAGGAACGGCAGGTTGGCGAGGAACTCGACCGTGTCACCGGCCTGAACGCGGGCGTGCGGGTCGACGCGAGCGACGATGCTCTGGTCCCCGCCGACCGAGGCAAGCACGTGGGTCTCGGCGCCGAGCGGCTCGACGACGTCGACGACGGCGCGGATGACGTTGTCACCCTCGGCGATGTCGGTGCTGCCCTTGAGCCCGAGGTGCTCGGGGCGGATGCCGACGTAGACGCGCTTGCCGTTGTGCGACTGCAGCTTCTGCCTGAGCTCGGGCGGGGAGGCGAGGTTGAAGTGCTCGCTGCGGATGAAACCGTCTTGCACGGTGCCGACCATGAAGTTCATGGCGGGCGAGCCGATGAAGCCGGCCACGAACTTGTTGACCGGGTTGTCGTAGAGGTTGATCGGGCTGTCGACCTGCTGGATGTAGCCGTCCTTCATGACGACGATGCGCGTGCCCATCGTCATGGCCTCGACCTGGTCGTGCGTGACGTAGATCGTGGTCACGCCCAGGCGCTGGTGGAGCTTGCTGATCGAGGCGCGCATCTCGACGCGCAGCTTGGCGTCGAGGTTCGAGAGCGGCTCGTCCATCAGGAACACCTTGGGGTGCCTGACGATCGCGCGGCCGAGCGCGACGCGCTGGCGCTGACCGCCGGAGAGCTCGCGCGGGCGCCGGTCGAGGAGGTGCTCGATCTGCAGCATCTGGGCGGCCTCGCGCACGCGCTGGTCGATCTCGGCCTTGGGGGTGCGGCGCAGGCGCAGGCCGAACGACATGTTCTGGTAGACGTTCATGTGGGGGTAGAGCGCGTAGTTCTGGAACACCATCGCGATGTCCCTGTCCTTCGGCGGCACGTCGTTGACGACGCGGTCGCCGATGCGGCAGACGCCCTCGGAGATCTCCTCGAGGCCGGCGATCATGCGGAGCGTGGTGGTCTTGCCGCAGCCCGACGGGCCGACGAAGACCATGAACTCCTTGTCGGCGATGTGCAGGTTGAAGTCGGCTACGGCGACGACGTTGCCGAACCGCTTGTAAACGTGCTCGAGTACGACCTCGGCCATCTGGCCCTCCTAGGTTGGGTTCGCGTTGCCAGGCGAGAGTAACACCGATGATCGACGCGCGGCTTGCATGTGGACCCGTATTCGGACTAGATTCAGTCCATGCGACTAGCTGGGCAGGTTCGATCCATCAGCTACCTGAAGGCGCACGCAGCCGAGCTGCTGCGCGACCTCATCGACACTCAGGAGCCGCTCTTCGTCACGCAGAACGGCGAGGTCAAGGCTGCGCTGATCGACATCTCTACGTTCGATCAGATGCAGGAGACGGCGGCGCTGCTCAAGCTGCTCTCGCTGGCCGACAGGCAGATCGGCGAGGGGATGCTCGAGCCGGCCGAGGACGCGCTCGAGGCGTACCGGGCGGACGGCTGAGAGCGCGTGGCTGAGGTCCTCCTTACCGACGGAGCGGCTCGCGATCTCGACGAGTGGTACGCGGCAGCCTACGCGCGCGGTGGGCACCTGGACGCTTCGAGGAGCCTCGAGCGGATCGGCTCGGTGTTCGCCGGGATCTCTGCCGGCCGCCTGCGCGACGAGCCGCTGCCCGAGCTGCGCCACCTCGGTCGCCACATCGAGCGTCAGGTCGTCACCGACGACGGCCTCAAGATCGTGTTCAGGCGTGAGTCTGACAGGCTGCTCGTCGTTCTGATCGCGCCGGTGAATCGCTCCTACCAGGTGCTCCTCGAGCGGCGGCTCCTCGACGCCTGACGTAACGGAGCTACGACTCAGACCGGGATGACCAGACTCTCCAGATCCCGCGGATAGTCCGTCAGGAACTCCGGCTCGCCCTCCGTCACCAGGATCGTGTCGGAGTGCCGGAAGCCGCCGACGCCGTCGACGTAGATCCCTGGCTCGACGGTGAACAGCATCCCTGGCTGCAAGATGGTGTGGTCCCCGATGTCGAGGAACGGCCCCTCGTGATAGCGGATGCCGATGTTGTGGCCGACGTGGTGACGCCAGTACGGCTTGAGCCCGTTCCGCTCGAAGTAGGCGCGGCACTTCTCGTCGACGCTGCTGCAAGGGTTGCCGGCGCGGCAGGCGTCGATGGTCAGGTCTTGCAGCGCGAGCATGTGACCGAAGAACTTCCGCTGCTCGGCCGAGGGCTCACCCATGAACATGGTGCGCTCGAGCTCGCTCCAGTAGCCGAACATCGGGCAGGAGGCGCCGGTGACGAGGGTGTCTCCCGGCTGGAAGACGGCGTTGATGTTCAGTGAGTGCGGCAGGGCGCTGTGCGCGCCGATCTGCCCGCGGTAGCCGGCATGCGGCCCGGTCCTGCCCCAGGAGAGAGCGCGGTGACGGCCCTGGTACGCGTCGCGGAGGTCGGCGCCGGCCTTGGCCTCGACCTCGATCTCGACCTCGGTCTCGGTCCTGCCGACCCTGGTCAGCTCCTGCAGGAGCTGGTGGGCGCGGCCGCCCCAGCGGGCCGACTCGCGGATGAGCGCGATCTCGGCAGCGCTCTTCACCTGCATGATGTCCTCGATGAGGTCGTCGAGCGGCTCGAACTCGGCGCCCGTGAGGGTGGACAGCTTGGGGCCGCGGTAGCCCATCACCCTGGCGTAGCCGTCGCCGTCCCCGCCGAAGCGCCTGTCGATGCCGAGCTCCTTGAGATGCCTGGCGAGGTGCTCCATCGGGTGCACGGCGTCCGGGTACTCGGGATAGGTGACGACCCGGTCGACATGGGCATAGGCCTCGGCGTGCTCGACCTCGAGGCGCGGCAGGAAGAGCACCGTCTCGCCCGCGGCCGAGATCAGCAGGGCGATCGGCCGCTCGGTGGGCACGAAGGCGAAGCCGCTCAGGTAGAAGATGCGGTGATTGGCCCACCAGACCATGCCGTTGACGCCCGACCCCACGGCCCGCGCCAGCAGGTTCTCGCGCCTGGCACGGTACTCCTCAGCCTGAATCGGGGTGGCCAAGCCGTTTGCGGGAGCGGTCGTCATGGAGCCTCCTGGCTGGGTTGGTCTCGGCTGCCAGGATACAGGCGGAGGCGGCGGGAGTCGAAATGGGCAGCGCCCGGAACCGGCTCTGCGGTTCTCGGGCGCTGTTCCTTTTGGTGGAGGCGGCGGGAGTCGAACCCGCGTCCGGAACCGCCTCTGCTGGGCGTCTACGCGTGTAGCTGCCGATCGGTTGTCGGCGGGTGGCTGGTTCGGCGGCGGACGCTGCCACCCGCTTAAGCGTCTAGGTTCTCGCTCCTGCTACCGACGCTCGAGCTTCGGAGCCAGCCCGTATTAGGACGTTCGGTCCGGCGAGCCACGGGCGGGGCTTCCGGGGAACGCTAACTGCGGTTAAGCAGCCAGTGCGTAGTTGTTGTTGCCAGTTAAGGCGTGCAGTTTGATGACGCGGCCAACTGCCCCGCGACGCGCAACCTCAGCTTTGGACAGGCCCCGTCGAAGCCGTGTCGCCCCCTTGCTGAAGCTTTTCCCCGCCCTACGCTGGCTGGGGGACCAAAGTATACTCCGGCATGGCCCAAGCCGTCCGTATGCGGGGTGTCACGAAGCGCTTCCCGCTGGTCCTCGCCAACGATTCGGTCGATTTCGATCTGGCTTGGGGCGAGGTTCACGCGCTGATCGGCGAGAACGGTGCCGGCAAGAGCACGTTGATGAAGATCCTGTACGGCATGCAGCCGCCGGACGAGGGCAGCATCGAGGTCGACGGGCAGGTCGTGAGCGTGCGTAACGCCAAGGACGCCATCGACCTGGGGATCGGGATGGTGCATCAGCACTTCATGCTGGTGGAGCCGCTGACGGTGGCGGAGAACCTGGTGCTGGGCGCTGAGCCGCGCACCGGGCCGGCGCTGGACTACCGCGCGGCCCGCCGCCGCGCCAACGAGCTGATCGAGGAGTTCGGTTTCGACATCGATGCGGACGATCGCATCGAGGACTTGCCGGTCGGGTTCCAGCAGCAGGTCGAGATCTTGAAGGCGCTGTACCGTAACGCTCGCATCCTGATCTTGGACGAGCCGACCGCCGTCCTGACTCCTCAGGAGACTATCGGGCTGTTCCGTTTCCTGCGCGACTTCGCGGCGAAGGGGAACGCTGCGGTGTTCATCTCTCACAAGCTCGATGAAGTGCTGGAGATCTCGGATCGCATCAGCGTGATGCGCGATGGGCGCATGGTCGGCGTGCTGAGGACGGCCGAGACTGATCAGCGCGAGTGCGCTCGGCTGATGGTGGGGCGCGAGGTGCTGCTGCGCGTCAAGAAGGGGCCCGCCAACCCGGGCGAGGTCGCGCTTAAGGTGAGCGAGCTGACGCTGAAGCACCCGGTGAAGCCGAAGCTCGTGCTGGACGGCGTCTCGTTCGAGGTGCGCCAGGGCGAGATCCTGGGCATCGCGGGCATCGAGGGCAACGGCCAGTCGGAGCTGGTCGAGTGCATCACGGGCTTGGAGCGCGCCGATTCAGGCACTGTCGCTTTGCGGCGCGGTGGCGCGCTGATCGACATCACCGACACGAGCGCCCGCGCTCGCCGCGAGCTGGGCGTGAGCCACGTGCCGGAGGACCGCAACGGCCGCGGGCTGGTGTTGCCCTACACGGCGGCGATGAACAGCGTGCTGGGGGATCATTACCGCGCTCCGTACTCGAACCGCCTCGGTCTGCTGGACGAGTCGGCGATCGACGAGCACGCTCGCAGCCTGATCGCCGAGTACGACGTCAGGCCCACCGACGCCGCCATCCCGGCGCGGAACTACTCGGGCGGGAACGCTCAGAAGCTCATCGTGGCGCGCGAGCTGGAGCGCGGCCCGCAGGTGCTGGTAATGGCGCAGCCGACGCGCGGCGTCGACATCGGCGCCATCGAGTTCATCCATCAGCAGGTGGTCGAGGCTCGCGACTCGGGGCTGCCGGTGCTGTTGGTCTCGGCCGACCTGAACGAGGTGATGAGCTTGTCCGACCGGATACTGGTCATGTACGAGGGCAAGGTCATGGGCGAGGTCGCAGGCGCCGACGCGACGCCTGAGCTGCTCGGGTTGATGATGGCCGGCTCTACCGCGGCGGACCAGCGGGAGGCCGTGCTCAGCGGCGGCTGAGCACCGCCAGATCGGCGTCGCCCGGTTCGGACAGCTCCGGGTTCGAGATGCCGAGGCCCGAGTCGATGTCGAAGCTGCCGTTGAAGGTGATGTTGCCTTTCGAGGCCACGCGTCCGCGGAGCGTGCTCGAGCCGTTCTGCGTGAACGTACCGCCCGCCACGGCGGCGATGAACATCTCGGACGAGCCGTTGACGGTTATGTTCCCGTTGGCGATCATCGCGATGCCGATCGTCACCTGCCCGCCGCCTATCTGGGTCGCCCTGTAGCTGCCGTTGATGGTGATGTTGCCGGCCGTGGCGAAGGTCGTCGTGCCGGTGTAGACGGCGTCCTTGGAGCCGTTGAGGGTGATGCTCTCTTGGGCGTAGACGTTCATGTTGGTCATGGTGCCTTTGCCGTTGGTGGAGAACTTCCCGTCGTAGACGATGAAGGTGCTGTTGACCGAGTTGAGGTCGCCGTTGATGGTGAAGTCGCCGCGCGAGACGATGTTGACGTTGTTGATGGTCGCGTTGCCGTTGAGGCCTGTGTTCTGGCTGTAGTCGAGGCACACCGTGGAGCCTGCCGGCAGGCTGGCGATGTCGGTGAGGATCTGTCCGACTGGGTTGGGACGCGTGGTGTAGCGCAAGTCGCAGTTGATCCCGAAGTAGTTCGAGTAGTAGGCGCCGCGGGAGACGGCGGCCAGCGCTGCGTCGCGCCGCGCCTGGTAGTCCGGCGTGATCGCCACCGGATCCGTGAGATGTGCGGGAACGCCGCCCGCGCAGATGGCGAGCTGGCCGGGGTTGACGGAGCAGGTCCCTCCCGGAGACGAGGAGATCGGCACCGTGTCGCCGCTGACGACCGCGGTCGCGGTGCAGATCCCGTTGGCGTCGCGGGCGGTGCAGACGAGGAACTGCTGACTGCCGTTGAGCGTGAACCCGCGGTTCGCGTGGATGCCGGCGCTCACGTAGGAGGCGGAGCCGTTGCCTCTGAAGGTGCCTTCGGTGGAGATCCCGTAGTCGAAGTAGGCGGGCAGTCTCTCGCCGCTCGACGTCATCGAGACGAGGGCTTCCGACAGGTACTCCGCCTGCCCCGGCGCGCTGCCGGAGACGGCGACGTAGGCGACGGTCGCGCTGCGCCGCTGATAGCTGACGAGTGCGTAGGTGGGTGAGAAGTCGCTGCCCCCGATGCTCGGCAGCGTCAGGGAGTTCGGGAACTCGCCGTTCTGCTCGTAGGCGCGCTGCAAAGCCACGAAGGCAGCGTTCAGGCCGGCCGCGGCGTTGTTGTCGGCGAGGGTCGCCGAGCGGGCGTTGCCGGCGATCCCGAGGTTCATCTGGGTCAGGAACATCGTGCTGAGGCCGAACGCGGTGAGCGCGACCATCACGAGCAGCACGGACACGATGGCGATGCCCTGCTGGCTGCCTGCACCGCGCCGCCGCAGGTCTGGCGGCGTCTGGAGAAGTCGGTCTGGCTTGCTTGTGATCGTGTCCGCGGGCTCTCGGCTCATGAGCAGTCTCCTACCACTGGGCACTGTGGGTTCTTCAGGCCTACGGTGACGATCACGGGGTTCTCGCGTCCGCCATCGTCTGCGAAGCGCAGGCTGAGGCTGATACCTCGCAGGTCGGGGTTCAGGGGGCGGTTGAGGTTCGCCGAGTCGGTCGGCACCGCGAAGGCGGAGTTGGCTCTGTTGAGCCACGCCACGACCTGCATCTCGACCACGCCCTGCACCGCCTCCTGGGCTGCCTCGCCACTGCGCTGCCGATACAGGATACCGTCTTGAACGAAGTAAGTGACCTGCATCAGCTCGCAGGCGCCGGCAGCGTAGCGGTCCTCGTAGTACCTGATCACCACGGTGTCGGAGGTTCCGCCGCTGCCGTCGATGGCGAGGAGCGGGTTGGCGGCGAACGTGCGGCTGGGCGCGGCTCCGTCGGTGCAGCGATAGCCCGCCAGCCCGATCTCGTACTGCAGCAAGGAGATGGCGGCCTGGATGCCTTGACGGGTCTCGGAGAGGTCCTCGTTCACGCGGTAGGCGCGGACCGTCCCGCTGTAGAGCTGTAGAGAGATGGTCAGCACCACGCCGACGATCGCCGCGGCTATCAGGAGCTCGACGATGGTGACGCCTTGCTCGAGGCGGCGCATCAACGAACCACCGTCGAGACCTTCACCGATTGGTTCCCTGGCCCCGAGATCGTGACGTCGACCTGCCTGGCCACCGCGTCGCTGACGCTCGAGGTGCGGCACACGATGGAGTTGCCGGAGAGCTCGCAAGGCAGCACGTCGACCGTGCAACCGAAGACGTCGATGGCGATGCCGGACCGGCAGGTCTCGCCCCACACGGGCGAGCTGACGTGCCGAGCGAACTCTCTCTGGAGCTGAAGCTCGCTTTGCGCCAGGTTCGACATCTCTTGGGCTATCGTCGCGCTGCGGGTGCCGCGCAGCGCGTTCCCCTGCAAAGCGAAGACCGCGAGGACGCCGATGGCGAGGATGGCCACGGCCACTACTACCTCTACCAGCGTGAGGCCCCGTGCGAGTCTCATTGCGTCACCACCCGCACTTGCCCGGCGGCGGAGACGTTGACGGCGAAGGTCGGCCCGGCCGGCCCCCAGAAGGTGGTCACGCTCGACATCAGGCCGCCGTTGCACTGCTGAGACCGCCCGTTGGGCAGCCACAGCATCTGAGCGCCCGGCATCGTCGTGGCGGAGGCGACGCTGCGGTACTCGCGCAGGTCGAGCCGGCCGATCTAAGTCGCTGATCCGGCGCAGCTGATGTTGGTCGTCTGCTCGGCAGCCAGAACCAGCACCTGTCCGGCGTCGGCGTCCAGGGCGATCGTGACTGGGCGGTTGCGCTTGATCGCTTCCATGCGCGCCTCTTGCAGCAGCGCTTGGAAGTCTTGGGCCGCGAGCCGGGCAGAAGGCGGCCTGAAAGCCGCGATCCCGATCGCTGCCAGGATGCCTATGATCGCCACCACCACCAGCAGCTCCACGGCCGTAAAGCCTTGAACGTGTCTGGTGCGCGTGCCGGGGCGAGTCGATGGCGGCATCGGAGCTAGGTTAACCCGCCCAGAATCACAGGCTCCTTACTCGCGCTGCCGAAAACCTCACATCTGCCAACGGCTCAGCTCGCGAGCTCCTTCATGAACCTCCTCAAGTGCGCGGAGACTTGCGAGAACTCGATCAGGAACGCGTCGTGCCCATGAGGCGATGCGATGCGCGCGTAGCTGGCGTTGGGCATCACGTCGGCCAGGGCCTTCGCCTCGCGCTCGGGGTAGAGAACGTCGGAGTCTATCCCCATGACCAGGGCCGGCATGCTCAGCGCGCGCAGCACGCTGGCAGGCGTGCCGCGGCCCTCGGCGATGTCGTACTCGTCCATCGCCAGCGTCAGCAGCAGGTAGGTGTTGGCGTCGAAGCGCTCGACGAGCTTGACGCCCTGGTAGTTGAGGTAGGAGGCGATCTCGAAGCCGGCGCCGATGCGTTCGCGGCCGAACTTGCTCTCGAGGGAGTCGAAGCTCCTGTAGCTGAGCATGGCGATCGCCCGTGCCAGCCCCAGGCCGGCTTCTGGCTGGCGTTCGAGGGGGTACTCGCCGCCTTCCCAGGTCGGGTCGGCCATGATCGCGCGCCTGGCGACCTCGTTGAGGCCTATCGCCCAGGCGGAGTGCCGCGCGCCGATCGCGATCGGGACGACGGCGCGCACCCGCTCCGGGTAGGTGGCGGCCCACTCCAGCGCCTGCATGCCGCCCATGCTCCCGCCGATGACGGCTCTCAGGCTCTTGACGCCCAGCGCGTCGATGAGGCGCCGCTGGACCTCGACGACGTCGCGCATCGTGTAGCGCGGGAACCTGTAGCCGTAGGGCCGCCCCGTCGCTGGGTCGAGGCTCGCCGGGCCGGTGGTTCCGTAGCAGCCGCCGAGGACGTTGGCGCAGACGACGTAGTAACGGTTGGTGTCGATCGCCTTGCCGGGCCCGATGAGCGGGTCCCACCAGCCCGGCACCTCTTCCCTGGCGCCGACGCCGGCGGCGTGAGCCGAGCCGGTGAGCGCGTGGCAGACCAGCACGGCGTTGTCGCTGTCCTCGGCGAGCGTCCCGTAGGTCTCGAACGCCACCGCCACCCGCTCGAGGACCCCGCCGCGCTCGAGGCGCAGGGGGTCCTTGGGCGTGGCGACGTCGAGCAGCTGGGCCTCGACCTTGCCGACGCTGCCGCCGAACGCGCTGTCGTTGCGCGCGATCAGCGCGGCGTGGTCGCCCCAGGTCTCGTGCACCAGGGTGCGTTGCGCGGCCGCGCGGCCTGGAATCCGTCTCGCGGCGCTGTCCTGTTCCGTTGCTTCCACCGCGGTCCTCGCTCTTCAGTCGGCGGCGTCGGCTGCGTTCGCCACGGGCGTGGCGCGTCGCGCCACGGCCAGCGCCTGCGCGAAGTCGTCGATGAGGTCGTCGATGTGCTCGATCCCCGGCGATACGCGGATCAGCCCTTCGCTGACGCCTGCCGCCGCCAGGCCGGCCGCGTCGAGCTGCGAGTGGGTGGTGCTGGCCGGGTGCGTGACGCTGGTCTTGGCGTCGCCGAGGTTGACGAGCCTCGACGCGAGCTTCACCGCGTTGAGGAACGCCTTGCCCGCGGCCAGGCCGCCTTCGAGCTCGAAGTTGAAGATGGCGCCTGCGCCGCGCGGGAAGTCGCGCTTGGCGCGCTCATGGCTGGGGTGGTCAGGAAGCTCGGGGTAGATCACCCGCGTGACGCCTTCCTGCTGGCCGAACCAGTCGGCCAGGGTGCGGGTGTTGTGGATCTGACGCTCGGCCCTGAGGCTGAGCGTCTCGAGGCCCTGCAGGAACAGGAAGGCGCTGTGCGGCGAGAGGGCCTGGCCCTGGTCGCGTAGGCCTTCGACGCGCGCGCGGATGGCGAACGCGATGTTGCCGAACGGTCCGCCCTTGCCGAACACGTCGGTGAAGACGAGGCCGTGGTAGCTGGGGCTCGGCTCCGAGAAGCCCGGGTAGCGGCCGTTGGCCCAGTCGAAGGTGCCGAGGTCGACGAGGAGCCCGCCGATCCCGGTGCCGTGGCCGTTGATCCACTTGGTCGCCGAGTGCACGACTATGTCTGCCCCGTGGTCGACGGGCCGGTAGAGATAGCCGCCGATGGCCGTGGTGTTGTCGACGACGACGGCCACGCCGCGCTCGTGCGCGACGGCGCTGATCGCGTCCAGGTCGGCGAGGAGCAGCGAGGGGTTGGGGATGGTCTCGACGAAGACGGCCTTGGTCTTGTCGTCGATGAGCCTGGCGTAGTCGGCGGGGTCGTCGTTCGGACCGACGAACCTCGTCTCGATGCCGAGGCGCTTGAGCGTTACCGACAGCAGGTTGCGGCTGCCGCCGTAGAGGTTGGGCGAGGAGACGATGTTGTCGCCGGCCTCTGCCAGCGTGGTGAAGGTGAGGAACTCGGCGGCGTGCCCCGAGGCCACCGCGAGCGCCGCGACCCCGCCCTCGAGCGCCGCGATGCGTTTCTCGAGCACGTCGTTGGTCGGGTTCATGATGCGGCTGTAGATGTTGCCGAACTCCTGCAGCCCGAAGAGTCGCGCGGCGTGGTCGGCGTCGTCGAAGTTGTAGGCCGTGGTCTGGTAGATCGGTACCGCCCGCGACTTGGTGGTCGGGTCGGGAGTCTGGCCGGCGTGAACTTGCAGCGTTTCGAAGCGGTAAGCCATCTTCGTTGCTCCTGTCTCGTCTGAGTAGCTCTCGTGAGTGGGTCTTGACGTCGAGGCGGGCGTTACGAGGCGCGAAAGGGCCCCCTGTCCCTGCTGGCGCCGCACGCCCGCTAGCCGAGTGTCCTCGAGCTGAGCGGGATGCGCGCGCAGGCGGCTGGGTTGCGACCTGGGCCGACGGGCGGCGTCAGGCCGCGCGGGGCATTCGCGAACGTGTATGGACTGAGCGTTCCAAGGCCAAGCTCCTCATCTTTCCGGCGTCCGCCATCGTGGCTTCTGATCCGGCTGGAGTTAGCACCCGCCTGAATGGAGGCTGGTTGCTGCGGCGTCGTGGGGCCAGGTCCCTCGACCGCTCTGGATATGGCCTGCGCGCGGTTCCGGACCGAGCCGGTGCCGGCGAGCAGTGCTCAGGAGTACAACACGGCGCGGCGCCTCGTGGCAAGCCCGTTCGAACGGTGAGTGTCCCCTTGACGGCATCGGCGCGTGTTGTACTCTTGGAGCGCGTCCAACGCACTCAATGGAATACGAGGGAGGATCAATGAAGTCGATTCAAAGACTCGTGATGGCTGTGGTGGTGCTGGGGTTGGTAGCCACCGCCTTCGCACAGCGCGGCCGTGACGGCACTGTCAACTTGATCTACTGGCAGGCCATCTCCCACCTGAACCCCTACCTCTCGAGCGGCACCAAGGAGATCAACGGTTCGTCCGTCGTCATCGAGCCGCTGGTGCGCTACGACGACGAGGGCAGATACGTTCCGTGGCTCGTCACCGAGCTGCCGACCATCGAGAACGGCGGCGTCGCCGCCGACTTCACCAGCATCAGCTACACCCTGCTTCCCGACCTGCTCTGGTCGGACGGCACGCCGGTCACCTCGCGCGACGTGGAGTTCACCTGGCAGTACTGCGTCGGAGCGACGGGATGCGCTTCGGCCGGCTTCTTCTCGGGAATAAGCCACTTCACCCTGCACGACGACCGCAGCTTCACGATCCACTTCGAAGCTCCGATGCCGGTCCCGTACAGCGCCTTCGTGGGTGCTCAGACCCCGGTGATCCAGGCCGCCCAGTTCGCCGACTGCCTCGGTGACGCCGCGCAGACCTGCACCGAGCAGAACTTCTACCCGATCGGCACCGGGCCGTTCGTTCCGGTCGATTTCCGCCCGAACGACGTGGCGACCTTCACCGCCAACCCGCACTACCGCGTGCCCGACCAGCCCGCCTTCTCGACCCTGGTCATCAAGGGCGGCGGCGACGCTGCCAGCGCCGCGCGCGCCGTGCTCGAGACCGGTGAAGCCGACTGGGCCTGGAACATCCAGATCGCCCCTGAGGTGCTCGCTCAGATGGAGGCGGCCGGTCGCGGCGTAGCCGCCGTCGGCTGGGGCACCTCGATGGAACGGATCATGTTCCAGTGGACCGACGTTCACCCGAGCCTCGGTGAGAACCGCGGCGAGATCATGGGCGGCCTCAACCCGCACCCGTTCCTGACCGACATCCGCGTCCGTCAGGCGCTGGCGATGGCCATCGACCAGGAGATCCTCGTCGAGGTCGGGTACGGCAGCACCGGTCGCGTGACCTGCGCCGCCATCCCTGCTCCCGAGGCGATCGTCCCCGACAGCACGCGCGGCTGCGAGGTCCAGGACATCGAAGGCGCCAAGGCGCTGCTCGAGTCGGCTGGTTGGGTCCTCGGCAACGACGGTGTCCGCACCAAGGACGGCGTCCGCCTGAGCGTGCTCTACCAGACCTCCACCAACGCTGTGCGCCAGAACTTCCAGGCGCTCGTCCAGGAGTGGTGGCGCGAGATCGGTGTGGCCGTCGAGCTCAAGAACGCCGACGCCGGTGTGTTCTTCGGCAACGACGTGGGCAGCCCCGACACCTACGGCAAGTTCTGGGCCGACGTGCAGATGTACACCTCGTCCGCGTCCGGCACCGACTTCCAGGGCTACATCGACGCGTTCCTCTGCTCGGCTGCGTCGCAGCGGGCCAACAACTGGCTCTTCGAGAACAACACCCGCTACTGCAACCCCGAGTTCGACGCCGTCTACGAGGAGCTGACCAGGACGGCCGGCATCGACGAGCGCAACGCTCTGCTCGCGCGCCTGAACGAGATCATCGTGCAGGATTACGCCATCGTCCCGCTGGTCTTCCGCGGCGACGTGGCGGTTCGCGCCAACAGCCTGCTCGGCACCGCCAAGAACCCTTGGGATTCCGAGCTCTGGAACATCGCGGAATGGTACCGCGGTAACTGAACGTCGGAACATGTGGGGGCGGCCATCGGCCGCCCCCAACTCCCTTCTCGCCATAGACCTGCTCCGGACGAGAGCCACTATCTTGATCTCGCGTCTTTTCTGCCAAGCCTCCAAGGACGGTGAATGACCCAGTACCTGATCCGCCGGGTGTTGACCGCCGTTCCCACCCTGCTAGTCATCAGCTTCGTCATCTTCGCGGTGCTCGACCTGGCGCCGGGCGATCCGACCAGCGACATGCCGTTGACCATCCCGCCAGAGGTGCGCATGGCGATCCGCGCCTCGCTGGGCCTCGACGATCCCTTCCTCGTCAAGTACGTGAAGTGGCTCCGGCAGTTCTTCGTCTACGAGCCGGTCGCGTTGATCGAGCAGTGGACCGGCATCACCATCCCCGGCTTCGAGGGCCGCTCCCGGGTCGTGTCGTGGCAGACGCGCAGTCCCGTGTACGACCTGATCATGCAGCGCCTGCCCCAGACGCTGTGGGTCGTCGGCCTCGCCTATATCTTCAGCGTCCTGATCGCCATCCCCGTCGGCGTGTTGCAGGCGTACCGGCAGTACTCGTGGTTCGACCAGCTCGGCACGTTCGTATCCTTGATCGGCTTCTCGGTGCCGACCTTCTTCACCGGCCTGTTGGCGATCATCATCTTCAGCGTGACGCTCAGGTGGCTGCCATCGATCTACGACACCACCTTGGTGGTCAGGGACTGGCCATCCTTCGTTCAACAGGTCAGGCAGATGATCATGCCGGTGACGGTCCTCACCCTGTTCAACGCCTCGCAGCTCAGCCGCTTCATGCGCTCCGCCATGCTGGACAACCTCGGCCAGGACTATGCGCGCACGGCGCGTGCCAAGGGCCTCAAGGAGCCCCAGGTGGTCATGGGCCACGTCTTTCGCAACAGCCTGATCCCGGTCGTGACCTTGGTGGCGCTGGGGATCCCCGGGATCTTCACTGGGGCGATCGTCACCGAGCAGATCTTCAGGGTGAACGGCCTCGGCGACCTGCTCATCCGCGCCATCTACGCCTCGGACATCCCCATGGTCCAGTCGATCAGCTTCATCTTCGCGGTGCTGATCGTGGCCTTCAACATCTTCGCCGACATCGTCTACGGCTTGCTCGATCCGCGCATCAGGTACGACTGAGAGGGCAGATAAGAGAATGAGCGACACCACCTCCAACAACGTCCCCGCCGTCGGCCGGCGGAGCGAGCGCTCGGCGCTCGGCGAGCTGTGGCGGCAGTTCTCGCGTCACAAGGGCGCGGTGGTGGGGATGGTGATCCTCCTCTTGATCATCGCGGCGGTCGTGCTCGGCCCGCTGATCTACCAGGTCGACGCCTCGCGCACCAACATCCGGGCGCGCAACCTTCCGCCTTCGGCCGAGCGTCCGTTCGGGACCGACGAGCTCGGTCGCGACCTCCTGGCGCAGAACCTCGCCGGCGGCCGCGTCTCCCTCACCGTCGGCCTGACCGCCATGTTGATCAGCGTCATCGTCGGGACCGTCATCGGCATGACGGCCGGCTTCTTCAAGCGGCTCGACGGGCCGCTGATGCGCCTCACCGACCTCTTCCTCGCCATGCCCACCCTCCCGTTGCTGCTGGTGGCGGTGCTGCTGTTCAGGGACGCCTTGAGGATGTCGATGGGACCCTATCTCGGGATCTTCCTCCTGATCGTGGTCGTAATCGGCGTGACCTCGTGGATGAACACCGCTCGTGTGGTTCGCGGCGAGGTGCTGGCCATCAAGGAGCGCGAGTTCGTGACCGCCGCTGACGCCCTCGGCTCTGGCGCGGGAAGGGTCATGTGGACGCACATCCTTCCCAACGTCATGAGCCCGATCCTGGTGTCGGCATCGCTGGGCATGGCCGGCGCCATCATCACCGAGTCCGTGCTCTCGTTCCTCGGGCTCGGCTTCCCTTCCGACGTGCCGACCTGGGGCCGGCTGCTCTTCGACGGACGCGACTTCATCGGGATCACGCCGACTCGCGTGATCTGGCCCGGCCTGTTCATCTCGCTTACCGTGCTCAGCATCAACTTCATGGGCGACGGGATCAGGGACGCGCTGGATCCCCGCCTGCGCGGCAAGCGCTAGCTAGGTTCGAACGCTCGGTTGGAGGTCGGTGCGGCACGGGCAGGATCGACTCGAGCCTCAGCCGCCACCTACCCCTATGCCGCCCAGCCCGTACAGGATCGCAGAGGCGATGGCCAGGACCCCGGCGACGCCGACCGCCGCACCCACGCCGCTCGCGATCACGGCCCCGGTACCCGTGGCGAACCCGAACGCGCACATGGTGGTGCCTGCCACCGGCGCGCTGCCCGTCAGAGCTCCGTACTCGCAGAAGGCGAAGCCGATGAAGTTGACGATCATGGCGTACTCGGCAGCCGAAGCGCCGTAGCCGAGCGCGTTCACGCCTAACGCCGATCCGCTCCGCAACTCGATCCGCCACCACGAGGCCGGCGCGCCGCCGGCGCTGCCCGCTACGGCGTTGACGAGCACCGCGTAGCCAGCCTCGACATCGTGCGTCAGGCGCGCCCGGGCGTCCGGGGGCCAGGCGGCCAGGACCGTGGCGACCTCCCCTGCGGTCCGGATCACGGACCAGCCAGCGCTGCCATCCGACGCCGCGAGCTGGTCGCCCGGGTTGGGGGTCACTTGGCAGAACGCGGCCGTGGCGCTGTCCTCGCAGAGCTGGGCCTCGATCAGCGTCTCGGCGTTCGTGTCGATCACGCCCTGGATCAGCCGGTGGGCGCGAGCTTCGGTCGCCTGGGCGTAGCTCTCGACGCGGTTGCTGACGAAGTCGAAAGCCTGCCGCTGGACGATGCCGTCGCCATCGGCCGCGAGCCAATCGTGGCGCTGGACAACGTTGACGGCGCCGAAGTAGGCGGGGCCCGGCATCAGCGCCTGCCTCGCCAACGCCAGACCGTAGAGGGCGCCGGGAGCGACCGCTGCCGGCTGCACGGCTGAGGTCACCGCTCCGGTGCGGGCGAACTCCACGAGCTGCGGGCCGGCGGCCAAGATGGCGGACGCGGTCCGATCCAGGACGAGCTCCTGACTCAGGCCCGAGGCCGTAACCAAGATCTCGGTCTCCCCCACTAGCCGCAAGCGCCAAGCCAAGCGGTCGGCGTCGTCCTCGCTGAGCGTCAGGTCGCCGCGCTCGCGCTTGGCTGGCCCCAGGTTGTCGAACAGGTCGCGGCGCAGCACGAGGTCGTCGGCTCCCGGGCTGCCGATCACGTACTCGATGCGCAGAGCCGAGACGCTCTCGCCCTTTGGCTCCTCACCGAACAGCGCGTCCAGCGCGCTGCCGATCGCATCGCTGATCGCGCCACCCAACCACGGTGGCGTGAGCGGCCCGACGGTGCAGTCGGGCGAGAACTCGAGGTCGCTGAGGCTGTCGTCGCCGAACGTCACCGTTGGCAGCCAGTGCTTCTCCGCCAGCAGGCCTTCGCCGAGCTCGGTCAGGTTCGTCGGGTCGCGCGCTCCCAGCCCGACGGGGATCACGCTTACCGACGAGCGCAGCCCGCTGATCGAAGCCGCGATGAGAGGGTCGGTGGCGACCAGCGTGTGCTCGCTCAGCGCGCCGTCCTCCACGCACTCGAGGACCACCGACACGCTCAGCGTGTGGAGCAGGTCCCGAGGCAGGCCGCTGACGCCGAACGCCTCCACCAGCTCGGCGGGCTCGGCCAGCGCGTCGCCGGCCTCGTGACCCGGCAGGCTCGGATCGAGGTCGATCCAGGCCGCGCCGTCCTGGTACTGCAGCCACCAGTGGTCGCGCAGGGCGCCGATCAGCGCAGCGTCGTGATCGGGGTCGGCCGCGAGCGTGGCGAGTCCCAGCAGCGAGGCGATCTGCTCGCTCTGGCTCCTGCTGCGCTCTTCGAGCCGCTGGCTCAGCTCGCGCGAACGCTTCAAGGTCAGGGTGACGGCGTCCTCGACCGGCTCCCTGTCGAGGCCGTAGGCCGCGATGAGCGCGTCGACGACCGCCGGCTCGAGGCCGCCATCGCGTGCGGGCGGCTCGGGTAGCGGCGCGGTCCGGATGCTCGCCAGCAGGTCGGCTGCCACGCCGTCCGGCAGCGTCGCCCGGGCCAGGCGCGTGTCGTAGCCGAGCCCGTCAAGGAGGTCCTGAAGCAGCAGCGCGCGGTCGAGGCTGTTCCCGACGCGGTCCTGCAGCACGCCGGTAGGTCCGCGCAGCGCGCCGCGGTACGGAACGAGCCTGGTCGAATCGCGAACCCAGGCGAAGACGCCCTCGGGGCTGAGGTCGGTGGCGAACAGCGCCTCCTCGCTAAGGAACGAGTCCTTGGCGATGTCGGCCCGCGCATCCGACAAGGCGTCGAGCAGGCGCCCGACCTCGCCGGGGTCGGCTCTGACCGTCTGCTGGGCGAGAGCCGCGCTCGAGAGCGCCATCTGGGCACAGATGAGCGCAGCGACCAGGACCCTAGCCAGCGCTGCCGGCTCGAAGCTTCTGAGGAAGGCCGTCGACTTGCGATCTCCTACCACCATCGGTCTCCCGCCCTGTCTGAACTAGGCCGCGAGCGATAGGCTCGCCGGACTGAAGCTACGACGCGATGCGAACGCGCCAACTCTAGCAGAACGTGGCATGATGCCCGCGAGTGGACCCAACGGTTACGACGAGAGGCAACAACCCAGCCGACAGTGCCGAGGTCGTGCCCATGCTCGACCTCAGGGCCGAGGTCGCGGAGCTCAAAGGCGAGGTTCTCGCGGCCATCGAGAGGGTCCTCGTCAGCGGCCAGTTCATCGGCGGCAGCGAGGTCGAGGCCTTCGAGTCCGAGGTCGCCGACTTCCTCGGCGTGAAGCACGCCGTGGGGCTGAACTCGGGCACCGACGCGCTGATCATCGGGCTCGAGGCCTTGGACGTCGGCCCCGGCGACGAGGTCGTGACGAGCCCGTTCTCGTTCTTCGCGACGAGCGAGGCGATCTTGCGCCTGGGCGCCAAGCCGGTGTTCGGCGACATCGATCCCGTGACGCTGAACCTGGACCCCGCCTCGGTCGAGCGCGTGATCACCGATCGCGCCAAGGTTCTGCTGCCCGTGCACATCTTCGGCCTGCCCGCCGACATGCAAGGCCTCCTCGCCGTGGCTCGCAGACACGGGCTCTTCGTGCTGGAGGACTGCGCCCAGGCGTTCGGCGCGAGGGTCACCGCCCTGGGGGGGCGCCGCGCCGGAACGCTCGGCCACGTCGGAGCGTTCAGCTTCTACCCGACGAAGAACCTCGGCGCCTACGGCGACGCCGGGCTGCTGACGACGGACGACGACGACGTCGCCGCTCGCGCCAGAAGTCTGCGCAACCACGCCTCCTCGCCCGCCGACAAGTACCAGCACGACGGCCTGGGGCACAACTCGCGCCTCGACGCGATCCAGGCCGCGATCTTGCGCGTGAAGCTGCCGAAGGTCGACGCCTGGAACGTCGCGCGGCGCGAGGTGGCACGAGGCTACATCGCCGAGCTGCAACGCCTTGAGCCTTTCGGCCTGGGGTTGCCGCCCCTCACCAGCGACCACGTCTTCCATCAGTTCACCCTGCAGCTGCCCGCGGAGCGTCGCGAGGCGTTCCAGGCCGCTCTCACCGCCGCCGGCGTCTCGTTCTCGCGCTTCTACCCGTCGCCGTTGACGCATCAGCCGCGCGGCCGGCGTTACGGGCGCGCTCCGGCGGCCTCGGCGGCCTGCGAGAGAGCCGTGAGCGTGCCGTGTTTCCCCAGGCTTCCGCCTAGCGCCATGCTCAAGGTCTCCGAGGCCGCGACCTCGGTGCTAGATAGACCGGTCTAAACACCGGAGCGCTCTCGGCGAGGTCCGAGACAGCCCCGGTTGTGCGGTTTTCCCCGGCTCGAACGGCCGGACGGTTTATCATCGGGCTATCATCATGCCGTATGCCACCCGCTCGACCGTCCAAGGAGGACCCCGAATGATGCGCCCCCTCTTGCGCCTGGTAATCGCCGCCGCCGCGGCCTTGTCGTTGGCTGCTTGCTCGACCACGCCGGCTGGCACCTCCACGATCATGTTCGGGCTCGCGCCCGTCAACGAGCTCGGCTACGAGGTTGATACCAGCGGGGCCATCACCATCGAGGGCCGCAACATGCAGTTCCGCAACTACGCGGGCATGCCCCTCGCCTACGTCACCGGCTACCGCGTCGACTACTACAACTCCGCCAACACGCTGATCGGCCGCACCTCGACGATCCCCCAGCCCCTCAACTTCGTCGTCCCGCCCGGCTTCCAATGCGAAGAGCCCGATCCGGTGATCGGCTGCGCCTCCGCCGCAGTGCGCACGCAGGCTCCCGGGCCGGTCGCCTCGGTCGAGGGCATGGGCAACCAACTGCTGAACGTGGACATCGCGATGGATCACATCGCGGCGGGTTATCCGAGCGGCTGGTTCGCGCGCGTGACGATCTACGGGCACAACGCGTACGGCGCGTTCGAAGACCAGCACATCATCAACATCGTCGCTCCCAACTGAGCTGAGGACGACCCCGCCACCTCGCGGCCGGCCCCTGTGGTCGGCCGCGTTACTGTGTTGCGGATGAAGCGCCACGACCTCGCACACGTAGACGTCCTCGCCACCTCCGAGCTGAAGTCCCTGCGAGACGAGATCCTGCCTCTCGCGGCCGAGCTGGGCGCCTGGGCGCAGGCGCGCTCCGACGACAACTACCTGGGACGAGGCGGCGTCGAGGTCGGGTTCAAGTCGAGCCCGAGGGACTTCGTGACCTCTGCCGACCTCGAGGTGCAGCGCCGTCTCGTGGCGACGCTGTCCGAGCTCGCCCCCGGCTTCGGGTTCCTGGGCGAGGAGGAGGGGCTGGCGGACTACGATGCGAGTGTGCCCCTCTGGGTGATCGACCCGATCGACGGCACCCACAACTTCGTGCGCAACTACCCGGGCTTCTGCGTCGTCATCGCCCTCGCCCACCGCGGCGAGGTGGTGCTGGCCGTCGTCTTCGACGCCGCCACCCGTCTGCTCTTCTCGGCGTTCCGCGGTGGCGGCGCCTGGCGGCATGTCCAAGAAGGCGGCGGCCTGACGCAGGAGCGGATCGCCGTGAGCTCGGCCCGCGACATCGGCGGCGCGATGGTCTCCACCGGCTTCACCGAGAAGACGGCCAGCAACGCCGGCGCCCTCGCGACCTTCGCGGCGTTGGCGGCCGGCTCGGCCGGGCTGCGCGTTAGCGGCTCGGCGGCTCGCGACGCCTGCTTCGTGGCGGCGGGCAAGGTCGACCTCTACTGGCAGTTGGGCATCAAGCCGTGGGACGTCGCTCCGTCGCTGGTGCTCGTCAGGGAGGCTGGAGGCGTCGTGACGCTGCGGCATGCCGGCGACGACTGGCTCAGCGCCCCCTCGATCGAGATCTTCGCTGGCACTCAGGCGCTGGTCGCCGCCGCGCTCGAGCTCGCCTCCACGTCGCCTCCAGACGCCTAGGGCCCGCGCGTCAACGCGTAACATGCTCAGACGGAGGCAACCGAGTGAGCCAAGGCGACAAGACTTCCAGCCGCTACGTCGTCATCAACGAGAACTCGTCAGGAGCCGTCGAGGCCGCTGGGCTTACCGATCCGCAGCAGGACGGTGCCGTCGAGCGGACCGGCAGCGGAGCCGAGCGCAACCCGGAGGCCGTCAGGCGCGTCGAGGTCGCTGACGAGGACCGCATGGCCTTCAGGGTCGGCGTCAACCTCCTCGTGCTGCTGATCATCGGCGTCGGCGGCTACCTGCTGTGGCGCAACTTCTTCGGATGAGCACGGCGGCTCGCCCAACGCCTGCCAGACCCCGCTCTAGGTCGACTCGGGTGGCGGCGTGCTGAGCCTCATCGGCGGGCTGTACCTGGCCGTGATGCTGTTGCTCTTAGCGACGGTCGCGGCCCGCAGCGTGGCGCAGCGGCACGGGGCCGTCATCAGCGAGACGCTGGGCGATCTGGTGCGCCTCCTGCTCGGTCTGGCCCTGTTCGCCGGCGTGCTCTACGTGACCGGCTACTTCCTCGGTCTGGTGGGTGGCTTCTACGAGTCCCTGACGTGCAAGGTCGTCACCTTGCCCTCCTGCGAGGACCCGCTGCCGCTGCCAGGCGGCCTGGGTCTGCCTGCCGCTAGCGTCGGGGGCGTCATCGGCATCCTGCCGCTCCTCGGCATCTTCCTCGCCAAGGCTCTGCAGCCGCGCACGGCCGCCAGACGGACCGAGGCCGAGTCGCAAGGGCAGGGACGCTCTCTTCTCGCCGGGCTGCTGGCCTGGCTGAGCGTCAACGGCAGCCTGATCGCGATCTTCTTCGTCGAGCTGTGGCTGGCCTGGCTGCGCGGTGCCGCCGAGGCCGCCGACCGTCAGGTGCGGCTCTCGCTGGGCCTGGACGCCGAGCTGCCCGCCGCCTACCTCGGGGTGGCTCAGTGGGGCGCGGTGGTGCTGGCGTTGGGCCTCAGCGTGGTGGTGCTCTACCTCGGCGTGACCGCCCGCTACGCGCTGGGAGTGGCCAACCGCGGTTTCAGCGGCATGCAGCACGGTGCCGGGATCGTCGCGCTGCTGCGCTCGGTGCTGGTGATCCTCGCCAGCGGGCTCGAGACGGCCTGGGTGACGGGCGCGATCGTGATCGGGCGCTTCGCCCTCAAGTTGCAGAACGCCGCCGCTGGCCTCTTCGCGACGCTGATGATCGCTCTCGGCCGTGTCGCGCTGAAGCTGCAGGACGCGGTCATCAACAGCTGGGTGTTCGCCTCGGTGCTGCTAGGACGCCTGGTGCTGTTCCTGAGCCGCGTGCTCGGCCGTGTCTTCGCCCGCGTCGGCGGCTGGTTCGCGCGGCGCCCGCCCAGCGGCGTCCTGGCCCTGGCGTTGGTGGCCGCGCTCGGCGCCGGTGCGAGCGTCGAAGCGACGACCTACGTCGTCTTGCAGGACGTCAGCGGCGGCGAAGGCTCGCGGCTCGGCGCGGCGAACCAGCTGCTGCTGCGCTGGTCCGACCCCTCGCCACAGCTCGCCCTGCTGCAACGCTTCGACCGGCTGATCGTGATCCCGGTGCGCGCCCCTGGACAGCTCGACACGGTCTACTCCGCTCTCTTCAACGGGGTCTACCCCGGCAGCCAGCTCGATCGCTACGCTTTCTACGCCGAGCTGCGCAGCGTGCTGCCCGACGAGGTCGACGACTCCTGGGGCACCGGGCTCAGCGAGGCTCTGCGCAGCGCCGTCTTCTACCTCAACGATGCCGACCCTGAGGAGGACCGCGTACTGGTCGTGTTCGGCAACGGCGAGGACCACTCGCCCCTCAGGATCACCCCCGGAGAGCTATGGCCCGGGCTCGACGGCGCCCTGGTCATCATGCTCAACGCCGGTCTCGAGGAGACGGGAGCTTGGCGCGATCTCTACAGGTCTGCCGGTGCCAGAGCCGTCATCGCCTACGACCAGGCAGCGACGCGGCTGCTGTCGGTGCAGGAGCTGCAGCGCGCCATACAACAAGCTGGACGCTGAGGTCTGAGCGGTCGTTCGGTCTGGCGATCAGCGCATCGACTGGTCGAGGGCCGACCTCAGGGCCGCCGAGCGACGACGCGGATGCCGGCCGCAGCGTAGGGGTTGTTCTCTCCACCGCCGCTTCCGGGGATGTTGGGGTTCGAGACGCCGGCGATCGTGCCGCCGCCCCCGCCGTTCCAGTAGATCCCGAGGGTGCATGGGTTCGAGAGGGTGTTTGTCAGACCCTTGGCTAGCACCGTGCCTGTGAAGCTGAGCCCGCCGTTGCCTTGCTTGCAGACCGAGCCGTTGGCCCAGAGCACGGCGTTCAGGACCCTGCCTCCGTCGTTGCCGCCGTTGACCGCGATCTTGATCCCAAGCTCGGTTCCGAACAGCGTCCCGATCAGACCGCCCGAGATCGTCGCAGCCGCCGCCGAGGGGATCTCTTGGTTGGTGGCGCTGAAGAAGGTGTTGGTACCCGCGAACTGTGGGTTGTTCGCGTAGGTGATGGTTCCGGCAGCGATCTTGAGGCCGACACCGTCGGGACCTCCCTGAGGTGTGGAGTCGCTTCTAACCTCGACCTATGAGGAGCGCGGTCCGAGCACGTAGGTGTTCGAGGCGCTTCCCGTCAGGGTCAGGCTGGACCCCTCGTTCAGGCAGATGGTGGCGTTCCGGTAGGAGGTAGCGCTGAGCGATGCGCCGCCGTTGGCAGCCAAGGTATAGCTGCACCCGGCCGGAGCCTCGTCTCGGAGCTCGGCGTACTTGGCGTCGAAGTCGAAGAGGGGTACCTCAGGCGGGGTCTGTCCGCTGTTGCACACGACGCCGCTCTGGTTGTGGATGCGGCACGTCGCCGGTTGGGCGCCGACGAAGCCGGAGTGCGCGAAGTTCCCCGCCGACGCCAGAACGCGCGTGGCGTTGGCCACCAAGGTGCTGCCTGCCCACAGCGGGATGCTGAAGGAGGTGTTGCCGTTGATGGAGATCGCAGACTCCGTCACCCAGCCCGTTCCGAAGAGCGGGTCGCCCTCGTACTCGACCGGGATGCTCGTCAACTCTCCGCGGAAGCGCGCTCCGGTCTCGTAGCGCGCTTGACGTGGGCCGAAGCCGATCACGGTGACGGTCCCGCCCTCGTTGATCCCCTCTGAGTTCGCTGGGTCGAGGGCGTAAGCAGAGAAGGTGTATTCGGCGTCTGGAGGAGTGCGCGCCTGAAGCTCGGCGAAGGTCGGCCAGCTGCCGTCGCCGCGTTCGTAGAACTCTCGCGCCAGGATCAAGAGCGCGACATCCAGCCCCTCATGGGCGTTGTACTGAGCGATCGCAGCAGTGCGGGTGTTCTCGGCGATCCTCAGGTTCATGTTGGTGAGGAAGTACGCCCCCACGCCCAGCCCCGTCAGCACGACCAGAACCAACAAGCTCGTGATCAGTACGAAGCCGCCTTGATCACGTGGACCGACGAAGACTCCCGCTCGCCTGTGCATGCTCAACTCCCTGAGGTGACCGCGTAGGTCTGACTGTTCGAGACGCCGATGAGGAACTCCCACTGCAGCCCGTCGATGAAGGTCACGATCACGTTGACACCGGCTAGCAGCTCAGGCCCCGAGCCTGGGCTCGCCAGCAGCGACTCGATGCTGAACCGCTCACGAAAGCGGTCGACGAGCTCGACCACTTCCATGCTGGCGATGTTGCCCACCAGCAGCTCCGTGGTAAAGGTCGTGCCGGCACCGCCCGGCCTACCCTCGACCCGGACCAGGGTGTTCGTAGCCGAGTCGACGCGGAAGGTGACCACGCGTTCTCCCGTGTCGGCGCCGCTGAGGTAGCGGTCCTCGAAGTAGCGCATGGTCAGCTCATCACCCGTGGAGGTGCGGTTCACGACGATCGACTCAGCTGCTCCCGTCGTGAAGGGTTGAGCGTAGGTATCGGCGCCCAGGCCGCGGTATCCGGCCATGGCCACCTCGTAACGCATCAGCTGGAGGACGGCCTCGGAGTCCTGGATCGCATCGCTGCGAGCAGCGGTGGTGCCGTAGGCGCGAGTGCTCGAGACCAGTAGCGCGCCGAGAGCCGACAAGATGACGATGAAGATCGCGGCCGTGATCAACAGCTCGACCACGGTGAACCCGTCGTCGTTCATCGAGCGGCTGCGCGCAGAGCTCATTGGGGAACCGATCCTGCCGCTCCCGAGATGAAGATGCCCGACCAGAGGGTGTCGAGGGTCAGCGATTGCCCTCGGGCGCCGTCAGCCGCTACCGTGACGCGGTAGACCGATGGTGAGACGGTCGGGCCGCATACGAACGAAGCAGTCCCATCCTCGTAGAAGTCCAAGGCGCAGGGCTCTATCTCGACGGTGCAACTGGTGAAGTCACCTGGGATCAGCGACGAGCACGCGAGCGAGGCCGGTTCGAGAGCCGTCTGCCGTTGCCACTCCAGCTCGCCGCGCACGAGCCTCGTCACGCGGTTGATCGACTCGGCCTGGGCGGTATGGCGCAGACTGGTGGCCTGAAGCTGCACTAGGGCGAAGATCCCGATCGCAAGCACCATGACCGCGATGAGAACCTCGACCAAGGTGGTGCCGGCAGCTCTTGCCTGCGGCTGGAGAGAGATGCTCATTCGATCGTCACCCTGCCCGTCAGAGTCACTGTCACCACGAACTCGCGGTTCTGGTCGGCGATGCGCGCGATGGTGGGACTGAACGCTCCGAGTCCACACGAGCGCGCCTGTCCGCTCGGTAGCCAGACGATGCCTTGGCCGTCACCGAAGCCGGGGTCGACCTCGACGCGCCGGTACTCCGAATGCCTTGCCGTGGCCAGAACCGTTCCTGGTACGCACGGTTCCGCGACGGTGCCGAGAACCGTCCGAAACTCGTCGGCCGAGGCGTTCCAAACGACCGCGATCGGTACGTTGCGCTTGACGGCTTCGAAACGCGCCTGCTGCACCAAGGCCTTTACGTCGTTGGAGTATGCGCGCGCATCGGAGCCGGCGAACCGAGGGATGCCGATTCCCAGCAAGATGCCGATGATCGAGATCGCGATCAGAGCCTCCAGCAGCGTAAAGCCCTGGCTAGACCGCGAAGAGTCGACCCGCAACCCACGAACTCGTTTCATCTGCATCTGATGGTAGCTGTCAGTGCAGGCCGGTATCACCCCCAAATGGGGGAAACCGACGACACCGACGCGTTGATTCGATACCTTTGGCATAGCTCTTTGGTCCAAGCCAGCCGGCTCGGCCAGCAGTGTTAGACTGCCTGTCGCCTCACCGGCCCAGCGCGGTGGCGACCCTCGAACCAGGTCAGATCGAGAGAAGCAGCCTTAAGGGGTGATCGTCAGGTGCCGCTGGTCACCGGTGGGGCTTTCCTTCCAGCTCGAGACGCACGTCCGCCAACAACCCCTTGGCGGCGTCCTCGATGAGACCCAGCACGTACTCATAGTCGCCAGCTGGGCCGCCGTACGGATCCGGCACCTCGCGCTCAGGCCTGCTCGGTGCGTACTCCATGAACAGCCGCACCTTCCCTGGCGCGACGCCGCCGCAGGCGCGCGTGACGCGGTTCAGGTGGCCCCTGTCCATCACCAGGATGCGGTCGAAGCGTCGGCAGTCGAGCGACTCTAGCTGCCGTGCGCGCAGCCCGGTGATGTCGTAACCGTGCTCGGCCGCGGTGACCTGCGCCTGGCGCGTCGGCGGCTCGCCTATGTGGTAGTCGTGCGTGCCGGCCGAGTCCACGCTCACTCGCCCGGCCAGGCCGGCGTCGGCGACCAGCTTGCGGAAGACGCCCTCGGCCGTCGGTGAGCGGCAGATGTTGCCGGTGCAGACGAACAGCACCGCCAGGTCTCGCCCGGCGTCTCCGCGGGTGATGGGCTCAGCGTCATCGCGTGCGTCACTCACAGCGACCATCGTACCTGCGCCCGCGAGAGACGCGACGCGAGGACCGTCGACGCTAAGGCTTACGTCTTCGACGGGTGAGGACGAGTATCATGTTCGCGTTCGGCTCACGCCTACCGTCCTACGGTCCGAGCCACACCTGGAGGTCGTTCATGAGCGCTGTGACAGTCCCCACCTGCCGCGCCGTTGGCCTGTTCGCCGCCGTCGCCAGCCTCGTCCTCGCCCTGAGCGCCTGCGTCATCGAGATCCCGGGCACCGGCTCGATCATCGAGCCGAACCAGCCACCGGTGCTTCCCCGCGTCGCCAACCAGGCGATCTCGGCCGGTTCGAACTTCACGCTGCACTTCGAGGTCCAAGACGAGAACCCGGGCACGGTCGTCGTGACCGCCACCTCCAGCAACACCGGCCTCTTCGCCAACGACCGCATCGCCATCACCGCCTCGGGAGCCTCGCGCACCCTGGTCGCGGTCCCGAGCGCCGGCATGACAGGTGACGCGTTCATCACGGTCACCGCACGCGACGACGGCGGGCTCACTGACGAGATGGTCTTCTTGCTGACCGTCCGCTGACCCCAAGGCCTGGGATGGCCTCTGCCCGCGGCTCAGGCAGCCGGAACCGGTAGGATCCCCGTCGTGTCCAAAGCCGCTATTGGAGCGTTCCGCCTGGCGCTAGCAGCCGCGACGGCGGTGGCCATCATCGCCACTGCGCTGGACGTCCTCAGCCGCGCTCCTCTAAACCCATTCAACTTCTTCGGCTACTTCACCATCCAGTCGAACATCCTGCTGGCCGTGGTCCTGGCCGCGGCCGGCTACTACGGCCTGCGCGGCGTCGAGCAGCCGCGCTGGCTCGGTCTGGCGCGCGGCCTGAGCGTGACCTACATCGTCATCGTCGGCATCGTGTACGCGACGCTGCTCGCACCGCTCGGCGCCGCGGGCGGCGTACCGGTGCCGTGGGCCAACTTCGTGCTGCACGTTGCCACACCCGTCCTGGCGGCGCTGGACTGGCTGCTGATAGGCGACCGCGAACGCCTGCCGCTCGCCAGGCTGTGGCTGGTGCTCGTCTACCCGGCGATCTGGCTGGTCGTGGTCCTGATCCGCGGGGCCACGGACGGGTGGGTGCCTTACCCGTTCCTGAGCCCTTCCAACGGCTACGGCGCGGTGGCGCTGGTCTGCCTCGGCATCTGCGCGGCCATCCTGTTGGTCGGGTGGCTGGCGTTCCTGGCCAGCCGCTACCGACCGCTCAAGGCCTGACGCGCCGTCTCGCGCGAGCGCGCTCGTGCTCGACCGTAGGCCTAGGCCTTCAGGCCCGGCCGCGAGCGGTAGACCCGCGTCACGTCGCGGATGCGGGCGACGTTGTCCTTGATGAACTCGATCTCGCTTAAGTCCTTGACATCGACGCGGAACATGATGCGGGCGCTCTGAGAGTCGCGCACGTCGGCAGCGACGCGCGACGCGCTCTTGTTCATGGCCGCGATGACGTCGAGCACGTCCTTGAGCAGCCCGGGCCTGTCGATCGCTATCACCTCGAAGTCGACCGGGAACACCTCGCCCGCCGGAGCCTCCCAGGTAACGTTGACGAAGCGATCGGCCTCTGACGCCATCAGGTGCTTGACGTTGGGGCAGTCGATGCGATGCACGCTGATGCCGCGTCCGCGCGTCACGTAACCGATGACGTCGTCTCCCCTGACCGGGCTGCAGCAGCGCGCGAGGTTCGCCGGCGCGTCCAGGCCGTCGACGAAGACGCCTGACACGCTCTTCTTCGGCCCTTCGACGACCTGCTGCGGGCGCTGCTCGCGCACCAGCTCGGGGACCAGCACCTCTACCACGGCCCTGGGCGAGAGCCGCTGTGCGTCGAGCGCCAGCAGCAGCTCATCGGAAGAGGCGGCGTTGAGTAGCCTCTTCGCCGCCTCCTCGAGCTTGCTGCGCGTCAGGTTCGGTGCCACTGGCAGGCTGCGTCGCCTCAGGGCGCGCTCCAGCAGGCGTTTGCCGCCGTCTAGCTGCACCTGCCGCTCGTGCGCCCTGAAGTAGTGCTTGATCTTCTGCTTGGCGCCGCGCGTGACGACGAGGTTCAGCCAGTCCTGACTGGGGCCGTACTGGCTGGAGCGGTTGGTGAGGATCTCGACGCGGTCGCCGGTGGCCAGCTCGTAGGAGAGCGGCACGATCTCGCCGTTGACGCGCGCGCCGATCGTCCGGTGGCCGACCTCGGTGTGCACCTGATAGGCGAAGTCGATCGGAGTGGAGCCGCGCGGGAGGTTGACCACGTCGCCGGCGGGCGTGAACACCAGCACCCTCTCGCTCAGGTAGTCGGTCTTGACCGCGTCGACGAAGCCCTCGGCGTCGTCGGAGCTGGTGTCGACCTCGAGCAGCTGCTTCATCCACTCGAGGCGCTGCTGCACGTCGGCAGCGTCCTCGACGCCGTCCTTGTACGCCCAGTGCGCCGCGACCCCGAACTCGGCGACCTCGTGCATGCTCCTGGTGCGGATCTGCACCTCGATGGGCTGGCCTAGCAGGCCGATTACCGTGGTGTGCAGGCTCTGGTAGCCGTTCGGCTTCGGCACCGCGACGTAGTCCTTGAAACGCCCGGGGATGGGCGTCCACAGGCTGTGGACGATGCCGAGCGCGCGGTAGCAGACCGCCTTCTCGGCGTCGTCGTGAGCCAGCCCGCCGCCACCGTTGTCCGACTCGAGGATCGCGCGGATCGCCATCAGGTCGAAGATCTGATCCAGGTTGCGGTTGTCGCGCTGCATCTTGCGGTGGATGCTGTAGAGGTGCTTGCTGCGACCCGAGAGCTCGAAGCGCAGGCCCTCCGCCTCCAGGCGGCCGGCGAGGAGCTCGATGCTCTGCTTGACGTAAGCCTCGCGCTCGGCGTGGCGCATGCGGACCTGGCGCTCTAGCTGCTGGTGACGCTGCGGCTCCAGGTAGCCGAAGGCGAGGTCCTCGAGCTCGTTCTTGATGTGGTTGATCCCGAGGCGGTGGGCGAGCGGAGCGAAGATCTCGAGCGTCTCCTCGGAGATCCGAAGCTGCTTGTGATGCGGCATCGAGGCTAGCGTGCGCATGTTGTGCAGCCTGTCGGCGAGCTTGACCAGGATGATGCGCACGTCCCCGACCATGGCGAGAAGCATCTGGCGCAGGTTCTCGGACTGCTCGTCCTCGTAGACGCGCACCGCCAGCTTGCTGATCTTGGTCTCGCCCTCGACGATGCGCCTGACCGTCGGTCCGAACTCCTCCTCGATCTGCTCGAAGGTGGCGTCGGTGTCCTCGACGGTGTCGTGCAGCAGGCCCGCTTGGAGCGCGTTGAGGTCCAAGCGCATCTCGGCGAGGATCTCGGTGACGGCGACCGGATGGGTGATGAACGGCTCGCCCGACTTGCGCAGCATGCCGCTGTGCGCCTGCTCGGCGAAGGCGTAGGCCTTGGCCAGCCGCGCCTGCGCCGCGGGCTTGAGGTAGGAGGTCGCCTCGAGCAAGCTCGCGGGCATCTGTGTGGCGGCCGGGACCGACATCAGGCGCGCATTTTACCATCGGCAAGGGGATTCTCGGCCTCTGGAGCGGGGCTGGCCGCCCTATACTGCGGGCGTGCGCTCCGAGGACCTACCAGCGGACGGCGCTGGCGCGACCGCTCCGGGCGGCTTCGCCGGCCTGAGCCGGGACTGGATGCCGTTCTTCACCGAGCTGAAGGCCAACAACGACAAGGCGTTCTGGGAGGCGAACAAGGCGCGCTACCTCGCGCACGTGCGCGGCCCCATGGAGGCTCTGGCCTCCGACCTGGCGGGCGCCTTCGGCCCGCCTCATCTCTACCGCCCGTACCGCGACCTGCGGTTCAGCAACGACAAGCGGCTCTACAAGCTGCACATCGGCGTCTCCTTCGGCAGCCGCGGTCCGTCCGCTGTCGGCGGCCGTTACGTTCAGCTCGACCTCGGCGGCCTGTTCGTCGGCGGTGGCGCCTACCAGCTGCCGGCGCCGGCCCTCGCCGTCTACCGCCGCGCGGTGGCCAACGAGGCGGTAGGAGCCGAGCTCGCCGCGATCGTGGCGGCTCTGATCGACGCCGGCTACGACATCGAGGGCGAGCAGCTCAAGCGCGTGCCGCGCGGCTTCGAGGGCGACCACCCGCACGAGGCGCTCCTCAGGCGCAAGGGCCTGTACGCAGGCAAGCGCTTCGCTCCGGCGGAGTGGTTCCACACGCCCGAGGCGTTCGATCGCATCGCCGGTGTCATGGCCGGGGTCGAGCCGCTGGTCGCGTGGTTCCTCAGACACTGCTACGCGGCCGACTGACGCGCTCACCGCGGGCTCGGGGCTTTTAGGGCCTTACGACCCTGGACACGGCTCGACTCCGGACCTACCCTCCGGCCGGAGGTGGGTCATGAGCTACGAAGTGACTTTCACCGAGGTTCCCGAGCGCCATCTCGTCGTCAAGAGGTTCGATGCCGACTTCAACACGATCGGCCAGCAGATGGGGCAAGCGTTCGAAGACGTCATGCACCACTGCCGCGTGCACCATCTCCGCACCCAGGGGCCGGCTTACGGGGTGTACGAGATGGGTGCGGGCGGCTGGCAGGCCGCGGCGGGCTTCCCGCTGACCGAGGGCGACATCGCCGAGGGCGACATCGCGCCGTACGACCTCCCCGCCGGCCGGGTGGCCACCACCGTTCACAACGGGCCGTACGAGAAGCTGCACGAGGCGTACGAGGCGCTGAAGGAGGCGGCTCTGGCCGGCGGCGAGGTCTTGGACGAGTCGGTCATGTGGGAGGAGTACTGGACGCCTCCCGGGGTACCGGCCGAGCGGCAGCGCACGGTCGTCTACTGGCCGCTGAGGTAAGGAAGGCGTCGGGTTCGAGCGCGCGGCACCGTCTGGCCGCAGGCCTGCCTCGGCTCAGCGCACGCGGCGCGCCAACAACGTGAGACCGAGCGCCGTGAACACGATGTTCCCCGCCCAGGCTCCGAGCCATACCGGCAGAGCCCCGGTCTGGGCGAAGAGCTGGCCGAAGGTGTAGAAGAGGTACCAGACCAGCGTCACGACCAGGCTCAGGCCGAACGCCACCCCGCGCGAGCGCGCGTACGCCAGGCTGAGCGGCACCGCGACGAGGAGCAGCGCCAGGTTGGTGAACGGCTCCGAGAGCTTGCGCTGCATCAGGACGGCGGCCTGACGGCGCTCGTCTGCCGAGACGAAGGAGTTCTGCGAGTCGCGGCGCAGGTCGGTTATCGAGCGGCTGTCCTCGAACCCGCCGCCGGAGAACCGCGCGATGAGGTCCTCCTGGCTGTACGAGGTCGTGACGGTCAGCGTCGCGTCCCGGCCCGACGGCACGTTGCGCACCCTGACCAGGTTGGAGAGAGCGAGCGCCGGGTCGGAGACGGGCGAGTCGAGAGCGGCCAGGTCGAGGGAGTCGATGCGGTAGTTGGTGAGCAGCAGGTCGGTGCCGGAGAACTCGGCGCTCTCGGCGCGCAGCAGCGTGAGCACCTCGCCCTCCCAGCGCTCGATGCGAACGCCGCTCATCGCGTTGCCGCCGCGCGCGGTGGCTTCGAAGTGGAGCATGAAGTCGTCGATGGCGAGGTTCTGCCGCGCCAGCCGGAACAGGCCGGAGCGGCCGGTGGTGAGCTGCCAGTAGAGCTCGGCCACCTTCGCGTTGGTCACCGGCAGCACCCACTGGTTGAGCGCGAGCACGGCCCCGGCACAGACGGCGCCGAGCGCGACGAACACCATGGCTACGCGCCTGAGCGAGACGCCGCCCGCCTGCATGGCGAGCAGCTCGTGCTCGCCCGCGAGGCGGCCGAAGGCGAGCAGCACGGCCAGCACCAGGGCGATGGGCGCGGTCTGGACCATCGCCTGAGGTAGCTGCAGGGCCAACCACGCGATCAGGTCCGCGATGGGCGTCCCGACGATCCACTGCAGCCGCGGGACGGTCGTGCTGACCACGGCCAGCCCCGCGTACAGGACCAGGCCGAACAGGAACGGCGGCAGGCCTTCGCGGAGTAGGTAGCGGTCGATGTTCTTCAAGGAGCGGTGGCCTCCAACGAGCCTGCCCATGATACGCGCGGCTCGCGGCCGGGCTGTCGCCGCCGCCTAGTCGAGCGGCGCCTCACGCTTCGCGGGCGCGGCGAGCAGCTCAGTCCCGCGCCGGCCTGCGCTCCAGATCGACCGCCATCGAGGCCGACCACTGGCCGCGGTCGTTCAGGTAGCCCACCGTGAACGAGCCGCAGCAGGTCACGAACGTGACGTCGAGGCCGTGCGCCGACCACTCTGGCAGCAGGCCGCTCACGACGGTGGGGGCGAAGTCGAACGCCAGGTAAGGCCGCACCTCCAGCGTGCGGAACGCCAAGGGTACCGCCAGACGCGCCTCGAGGCTGCGCAGGCCCGGGCTCGCCGCCGTCAGGCCGAAGACCGTGTTCAGGCCCAGCTCCAGGTGCGCATGCGGCAGGTTCGGCTCGGCGGCGCTGGGGTTGAGCACGGGCCAGCCTGGACGCGTCGCCTGCACGCCGAACTGCGCGAACGAGTCACGGCCGGAGTCCGGGTCGACGAGGCCGGCCACCTCGACGGCCGCCGTCGACGACAGCTCCCAAGGGTGCACGCGGTAGCTGAGCCCGAACGTGGAGCGCAGCTGGCGGAAGCCGGGCGGCTGGTCCGCCTCCGGCACCAGCTCGTGAACGGCGCGCAGCTGCACGAAGCCGCTGAGCGTCGGCGCCGGAACGGCCGTGACGGGCTCCAGCAGGCTCGGGCGCTGCGTGGAGGCGGTGCCGCGCCACAGCTCGCCGGCGAGACGCACCGTAGCCTCGGTCCGCTGCCTGGGCGTCAGCCTGTCGACGCCGACTCCGAACGGCGAGCCGGAGTCGGTGAACCAGGCCTCGTGGCTGATGCTCGCGCTGAACGGTCCACTCGCGAACCGCCAGCCGGGCACGAGGCGGGCG
>CAYYOK010000024.1:0-35150 GCA_964473205.1 uncultured bacterium
AGGCCGCGGTCTTGCCGGTGCCGGTCTGGGCGAGACCCAGCACGTGCCGGCCCCTGAGGGCCTCGGCGATCGTCTGCTGTTGGATGGGAGTCGGGACCGTGTAGCCGGCGTTCCGCACGCCCGCCATCACACGGCGGTCCAGTTCGAAGGCATCGAACGATGCTTCAGTCTTCATTGAGTCTTGTTCCTTCCTTGGCCAACCACCAGCCAAGGACCTGCTTGACGCTAGCGGGAAGCGTCAGGAGTATACGACGGCGAAGGCTACCTGACTGTCGCGCTGTCGGCACCCCCTCGCGAGCCGCCCCTGGTACTTGCTGTTGGTGCGGAGCTCTCCGGCCCCGGTCGCCTCGATCGGGCAGGAGAGCGGATACTGTGAGATCACCGCCCTGCACGAGGCCGGGGGGCCATCCGGTCCTTGGAGTCGTCATGCGCCCATTGATCCTCCGACACAGCCTGTCCCTTGACGGGTACGCCGCAGCACCCGCGGGCGTACGCGACGACTTCTTCCTCGAGTACGACGAGGACGAGGAGTTCGTCGCGCACATGGCCACCGTGCTCGGCTCGGCCGGTGTCCACGCGATGGGCGCCCGCACCTACCGCGACATGGCCGGGTACTGGCCGTTCCAGAAGGGGCCCGAGGCCGACGCGATGAACGGCATCCCCAAGGTCGTCTTCTCTCGTTCGCCGATCGACACCCCGTGGGCGACGACGACCGTCTGCTCCGGGGACCTGGCCACTGAGGTTGCCAGGTTGAAGGCCCAGGACGGTCGCCCGATCCTCGCGCACGGCGGCGTGCGATTCGCCCAGGCGCTCGTCCGCGCGGACCTCGTCGACGAGTACCACCTGCTGGTCAGCCCCTTCGCCCACGGCGGCGGCAGTCCGCTGTTCACCGAGCTCACCAGGTTGCAGCTGATCGACGTCAAGTCATTCCCCAGGGGCAATCTCGCCTTGACCTACTCGCGTCCGGACGCAGCCTCTTCCTGAGGTGCAGTAGAGGGCCTCCGCCCTTGAGCCCTCTTGGGCCTTTCGTGCTATGCTTCTGCGGCTGTCGGCTCGCAAGAGCCGCGAGAAACCGCACCTACCGTGATCATCGGGGCATGGCGAGGGCCGTCTCCGTGGCAAGCGGCACAAGTAACGAGGAGAGAGAATGGCTCGCAACCCGTCCGCGATGAAGTACCACCGCCAGTCCGAGAAGCGGCGTCTCGCCAACCGGGCTCGCAGGAGCACCATCCGCACCTTCACCAAGAAGGCAGTCGCCGCCGCCGAGGCCGGTGACGCCGAAGGCGCCGCCAAGTTCCAGAAGGTCGTCCAGTCGCTCGTCGACAAGGCCGGCAAGGGCTCGCTGTTCCACAAGAACACCATCGCTCGCAAGAAGTCGCGCCTCGCCAAGCGCCTCAACGCCGCGCAGAGCGCGAGCTAGCTCACGCCTAGCTAACGGCCGTCGCCTACGGTTGGCCCATACGGAAGGGAGCCGATCATGGGCATCCACAAGGTCATCGAGGTGCTGGCGCAATCGGAGTCCGGCTGGGAGGATGCGGCCAGGAAGGCCGTCGAGCAGGCCAGCCGGACCGTCAGGAACATCAAGTCGCTCTACGTCAAGGAGATGCAGGCAGTGGTGGAGAGCGATCGCATCACCCACTACCGCATCAACGCCAAGATCACCTTCGAGGTCAGCGACGAGTAGCAGGTGAGTAGCAGGTATGTGGCCGAGTCGCCTAGAGCCCGGCTAGCGCCTTGGCCTGCTCCAAGGCCGCGTCGAACATCGCTGGGGTGAGGCGGCCCGTGTTGGTGTTCTGCAAGCTGACGTGGAACGCGTCGACCATCGGCAGGGCTCCCGCGGCATTTGCGCCTGGGACGGCGTCGAACCGGTGGACGGCGCCGTGCCCGAACGGGTAAGCGCTGGCCTTGAGCGCGGCGCCCCTGTCCCGGTACAGCTTGAGCAGCGCGTCGTGAGCGATCCTCCCGAGCGCTAGGTAGACCCGAGCCTCTGCCATCGCGTCCAGGTCCCTTACCAGCCACTCGCGGCAGTTCGCCAGCTCCTCGGGCGTCGGCTTGTTCGCCGGTGGCACGCAACGCGCCGAGGCGGTTATCCAGATGCCCCTGAGCTTCATGCCGTCGTCGCGCGAGGTCGCCTCGCTCTGGCTGGCCAGACCCGCCCGGTGGAGCGCGGCGTAGAGGAAGCGGCCGGAGCCGTCGCCCGTGAACATGCGACCTGTGCGGTTGCTGCCGTGCGCGCCGGGAGCGAGCCCGACCAGCACGATACGAGCCCGCGGGTCGCCGAAGCCCGGCACCGGGGCGCCCCAGTAGTACTGGTCGCGGTAGGCGCGGCGCTTGACTCGCGCGATCGCCTGACGGTGCTCGGCCAGGCGCGGGCAGCGCGCGCAATGGGCCAGCTCGTAGGGGTAGGGATCGTAGGTCTCGGCTGCCAGGGTCTCGACCCGGGTCGCCTGAGGATCGGTGAGCACGCTCGACTCTAACGCTGTTACGCTTCAAGGCGATGTCAGGCCCACGCATCGTCCTGCTGCGCACCAAGGAGTCGGCCAACGTCGGCGCCGCAGCCAGGGCGATGCTCAACTTCGGCCTCACCGACCTATGGCTCGTGGCGCCGCGCTGCCAGATCGATCACCGCTCGTACGCGCTGGCCTCGCACGCCGGCGAGGTGCTTCGGGGCGCCAAGGTCGTGGCCTCGCTGGACGATGCCCTGGTGGGCATCAGCTTGGTGGCGGGAACCAGCGCTCGTGACCGCGCCGCCGACAACTACCGGGTCGTCACGCCGCGGGAGGCGGGGCCGCTGCTCGACGAGAGCAGCGCCGTCCTGTTCGGCCCCGAGGACCACGGTCTCGCCAACGAGGAGCTGACCCGCTGCCAGCTCCAGGTCAAGGTGCCGACGGGGGAGTTCGCGTCTCTGAACCTCGCTCAGGCGGTGCTGCTGGTCGCCTACGAGCGGTTGGTGGCGAGCTCGTCCGACGAGGTCGCCGAGGCCGGCCGCCTGCCTGGCCGGTCAGCGACTCGCGACCAGCTCGAGGGCTTCTACGCTCAGCTCGAGAGGGAGCTGCTCCACATCGGTTACACCGACGAGAACCGCGCCCCGGGCGTGATGCGTCTGTTCCGCGGCCTGCTCGACCGCGCCGAGATCGACGCTCACGAGCTCGCGGCGCTGCGCGGCCTGGCGGCGCAGCTGCGCTGGGCCGCCGACCAGCCGCCCGAGCGGGTGCCGGGCAACCGTCGGGAGTCTACTTGAGCCGATGCGGGGCGGGGGGGGCAGGACGGGGTATCCGCTTCTGGGAACCCCTAGACTAGGCATTTGCCTAGGTTAGGGGTACGGCGGAGAGGCCCTCTATTGCTCCGACCCCTGGACTGGCATTTGCCTAGGGTAGAGGGGTACGGCGGAGCGACCCCCCTATTGCTCCGACCCCTACTCTAGGCAAGAGCCTAGGTCAGGGGTCGCCAGATACGAACACTGCCCCTGGACCGCCGAAACCAACCGAGATCAGACGACGAGCTTGCGCAGCTGCCTGATGGCTCCCAGGTGGTAGGCGAGGTGGCCGTAGGTCGCGAACGCGCCGTTCAGCGACCCGACCACGCTCCAGTCTTGCAGGGTGGCGATGTTGCGCAGCAGCGTCTCGCCCTCGGTGCGCAGCGCGTCGCGCAGGGCGTTCCAAGCCTGGTCGTCGACGGTCCTTACCTTCCAGCTCGCCGACCAGTCGGAGGTCGGCTCCTCGCCCGCGAAGTAGTCGTTGGCCAGCCTCAGGGCCCAGCGCTCGTGCTCCACATGAGCCGCGATGGTGATGCCACCGATCTCGCGGGACGCCTGCTCGGCGCTCAGGTCCGCGACGCTGCCGTTGATGCCGCCTTCGGGGCCGCCGGTTGTCACCCAAGTCGGCTGCCCCTTCGGCTCGCCCTCGAGGAGCTCGCGCATGCGCTCAAGGAAGACGCCGTTGATGCTGCCGGCTAGCTCTGCTGCTGTCGCTTGGTTGCTCATCATCGCCTCCGCGTCGTACCGGGGCGCCGCCGACGCTCTGGGCCGGGTCGTCGCCCTCTAGACGCAGAGCCTAGACCGATAACATGACAGCTTCTGTCCGTTTTCGGTCTAGGCTGAGCGCATGTCGAGCAGCATCCCGAAGCGGCTGTTCCGGCTCGTCGAGGAGCTGCAGGGGAGGGGGCGCGTCACGGCGGCCGAGCTGGCCGGTCGCCTGGGCGTGAGCGAACGGACCGTCAGGCGCGACCTGAGCCGCCTGCAGGAGCTCGACCTGACGGTCGAGGCTTGGCCGGGTCGCTCGGGAGGGCTGAGCCTGGCTGCGGGCGCGCTGCTGCCGGCTCTGCGCTTCACCGACGACGAGCTGCTCGCCCTCGTCCTCGCGCTGGGACGCTCGGCCGAGGCCGGCGGCGATTCGCTCGAGCGCGCGGCCGCCAGCGCGCTCAGGAGATTGGACGCGGTCCTCTCGCCCGAGACCCGTGCCAGGGTGATGGCGCTGACGGGCGCAGTGACGAGCGGATCGGCCTCACCCGAGTACCTCGTGCCAGCCCCCGTCGAGTACGTGCTGCGGCTGGCTGAGGCCGTCCACGGCATGCGGCAGGTGCAGCTCAGCTACGACAGCCGCGGCGAGATGACGCGACGCTCCGTCGACCCGTACGGCCTCGCTCGCATCGGCGCCTGGTACCTGGTCGGCTACTGCCATCTGCGCGAAGACCTGCGCACCTTCCGCCTCGACCGCATGCGGGAGGTCAGGCTGACCGAGGGACGGTTCGAGCGCCCGGCCGGGTTCGACGCCTTCAAGGCGGTGGCGGAGGCGATCGCCATGGCGCCCGGCCACGGCGAGGTCGTGTGCACCGCCTGGCTCGACACCGACCTGCAGAGCGCCAGCCGGATGGTCCCGCTCGCCTACGTGGTGCTGGAACCTCATGACAGAGGTGTGCGCCTGGTGACGAGGAGCCGGCCGGACGATCTGGAGCGGATCGTCATCTACCTGCTGAGGCTCCCGTGTCGCGTGCGGATCGAGGGGCCGCCTGAGCTGATCGAGGCAGCCGGGGAGGTGGCAGGGCGCGCACGGGCGCTACAAGCATCCGCCTAGGCCGGGATGATCACGTCCCCGATGTCGCGGGGCGTGCTCGTCAACGACCGCGGCGGCTCGCCCACGACAACGGTGTCGTCGATCCGGAAGCCGCCCAGCCCGGGCAGGTAGATGCCAGGCTCGATCGTGTACACCTCGTCCGCCAGAAGCGGCCGCTCGTTGAAGGCCATGTCGGCCGGCTGGTCGTGTCCGCGCAGGCCGATGCCGTGCCCGGCGCGGTGCAGCACCCGGTCCGCGTAGCCGTGTCGAGCGATGACCGCCAGCGCCGCCCGGTCGATGCCGGCCAGGGGGGCACTCGGCACGCAGGACGCCACCGCGGCGGCCTGAGCCTCACGGATACAGGCGTAGGCGCGGCGCTGCTCAGCCGATGCCTCGCCCACGAACAGGGTGCGCTCGTTCTCCACGCAGTAGCCGCCTAGCGAGGCGACGATGATGTTGACGATGCCGTGGCCGCGCTCGATGCGGGCGTCGGAGCCGGCGCCGGTGCCGTGCGGCGCGGCCGAGTCGGGGCCGGTGAGGCTGAACACGCGAGCCGTCAGGTCGGCGCCGGGGAAGCGCCGCGCGCCCTCGATGCGCATGCGCAGCACCGTCTCCGCGTCCACCGCCGCGATCAGCTCTCCCGGCTTGGCCAGCTCGCGGAAGACCTGCTGACCGAAGTCGGTGAGCTGGCAGGCCAGCTGCATCAGCTCGATCTCTTCATCGCTCTTCACGGCGCGCAGGTCGGTCAGGACGGAAGGTGCCGCGACGATCCGCAGGTCCGGCAAGGCTGCCAGCACCTCGTCCAGCGCCGCCAACGAGCTGTCCAGAGCCAGGCGGCCGGCCTCCAGGCCGCGGCTGAGCAGCTTCTCCGCCACCAACTCCGCCCAGGTCGCGCGGGTCCACACTCCTGGCTCCGTCGACGGACGCTCGACGTAGAAGGTGCGGTCCTCGACCACCAGCGTGCCCCGCTCCGCGGCCATGCCGACTCCGGGGATGGAGAGCTCGTGCAACACCATGAACGGCTCGCCCCGCCGAGGGATCACCGTCAGAAAGGGCCGTTCCCACGATTCGACATCCGGTTTCCAGCCGCTCAGGTAGGCGGTGTTCTCTGGATTGCTGACCAGGTAGGCGTCGAAGCCGTTGGCAGCCAGCCAGTCGCGCAGCGCGGCGTGGCGGCCGAGGGTGGTGGCGGGCCGGATGAAGTAGCGAGCGGAGCTCATGACTCGGCACCGAACGGGTTCTCTACCCACGGGTACTTGTGCAGGTCGGCCCTCACCAGCGGTATCTCGGTCATCGTCGGCGCCACCGCGCCCGGCGCGCCCATGTAGATGACCTCGCTGGCGATCGGCGCGAAGCCGCCGTAGAAGTGCTGGGTCGACTTGACCACGAGTACCCTCTTGGCGAGAGGGTCCAGGCCCAGGTTGCTGAACACGCTCGGGCTGAACACCTGACCGCGCTTGTCGTTCACGACGACGTCGACGCCGCCTATACGCAGCAGCACGGCGGCGCCGCACTCGTAGACGAGGTCGCCCTCGGACTGAGGCCAGACCTGCAACAGACGCGGTTCGACGCGCAGGACCTCGGCTTGCACGTCGAGCGGATCGCCCGAGGTCGGACCCATCTTGCCGCCGAGCCTCAGCGACAGGCGCGCGCCTTCCCCTGCTGCGCTCGCCACCCTGACGACGATCGGGTCCCACATCATGGCGAGAGCGACGCCTTGGGCGCCGCGCGCCAGCAGCTCCTCGAGCACGAAGGTGGCGTCGCTGGGAGCGCCGCCGCCCGGGTTGTCCGACTGGTCGGCGACGACGACAGGCCCGACGTGTGCGGCCAAGGCTCTGTCGAGGGCCTCGTTCATGCTCAGCGCGTGGTGGGTGACCTCGCGGCGCATGGCGTGGAAGCGCATGCCCCACTCCCGCGCCAGCCTCTGCGCTCCGGCCGGATCGTCATCGGTGATCGCCAGCATGCGGCAGCCGAAGTCGGGCACGTCGCCCCAGGGGAAGCCGTGAGCCAGCGAGAGCGAGAGCGCCGCGCCGCGCGCCTCGGCGGCCAGCATGTCGTCGACGAAGCCGCGCACCGGCTCGAACGGCGTCTTGTACAGGCTCATCATGCGGCAGTCGAACATAGCCATAGTCGGCCTGATCTTGCCGGCCGCGGTGTCGGCGATCAGCCCGAACATGTCGATGGCGCGGTCGGCCATGTCCGTGTGCGGGTACTCCTTGAAGATGACGACGACGTCGGCGGCGTCGAGCAGCTCCTGGCTCAGGTGGCAGTGAAGGTCGAGCTCGACGCCGATGGGGACGTCAGGGCCGACGATGTCGCGCACGCGCTGGGTCAGGTCCGCCTCGCAGTCGTCGTAGCCGTCGGCGACCATCGCGCCGTGCAGCGGCAGGAAGACCATGTCGACGGGCATGTGCGATTCGAGCGAGGCGAGCAGCTCCTCGCGCAGGCTCTCGTAGGCGCTGCGCACCGTGATGCCCGCCGGCTGGGCGAAGGCGGTGAGGCCGAACCTGAACTCCCAGCCGCGCTCCAAGGTCAGGCGCCGCAGCGCCTCGAGCGAGCTGTTGTCGCGGAAACCCTCGCGCGCCACGTCGGCGGGCCGCACGACCTCGAAGTCGGCGAGGCCCGTAGGCATCGGTGAGAGGGTGTTGGTCTCGGTGACGATGCCGCCGGCGAAGACTCGCATTCAGTTCCTGCCCCTCGTCGTCTTCTGATGTGGATCGAGCGCGTCCCGCAGGCCGTCGCCGAGGAAGTTGAACGCGAGAACCGTGATCACGATCATCAGGCCAGGGAAGATCGCGATGTGCGGATAGCGCAGGATGAAGGCGCGCCCATCGGAGAGGATGCCTCCCCAGGTGGCCGTCGGCGGCCTGACGCCGAGGCCGAGGAACGACAGCGCCGACTCGAGGATGATGATGCCTCCGACCTGCAAGGAGGCGAGCACTATCACCGAGGTGAGCACGTTAGGCACGACGTGGCGCCAGATGATGCGGCGGTCGAAGGAGCCGAGCGCCCTGGCGGCGGTGACGAAGTCGCGCTGCCTGACGCTCATCACCTCGGCGCGCACGACGCGCGCGTAGCGCGCCCAGACCGTCGCGCCGATGACGACGATCGTCGTGGTCAGGCTGGGGCCCATGACCGCGGCGAGCACGATCAGCAGGGCGATCAGCGGGAACGCCATCAGCGCGTCGATGAGGAACGAGAGCGCCTCGTCGACCCAGCCGCCGAAGTAGCCGGCCACGGCGCCGACGATGACGCCGATGATTATCGAGATCAGTGACGACGTGATCCCCACGATCAGCGCGATGCGGGTACCGAATATGACCCGGCTGAACAGGTCTCTCGTCAGGTGGTCGTGCCCCATCGGATGCTCCCACGAAGGGCCGACGCCGCGCTGTCCGATGAACAGGTCGTCGTTCGGATGATGTGGCGCGATCTGGGGGGCGAAGATCGCGATGATGACCAGAAGGAAGACGATGATGGCGCCCACGATCGCCATGCGGTTCGCGGTGAAGCGGCGCAGCGCGCGGCCGCGAACGGCCTTGTCGACGTTGCCGCCGCTGTTCGCTACTGCCGGGATCGCGCTCATGAGACGCGGATCCTCGGGTCGACCAGCGCGTAGACGAGGTCGGTAACTATGTTCACAACCACCACCAGCACTGCGAATACGACGACGAGAGACTGAACGACCTGATAGTCGAGCCTCAGAACCGAGTCGACGAAGAGCCGGCCGATGCCGGGCATCGCGAAGATAGTCTCTACGATGATCGTGCCCGAGAGTATGAAGGCGATCCGGAAGCCGATGACGGTGATCACGGGCAGCAAGGTGTTCGCGACGATGTGCCGGTACAGCACCGCGCGCTCGGCCAATCCCTTGCTGCGCGCCGTGCGCACGAAGTCCTGCGGCAGGAGCTCCAGCACCGCTCCGCGCGTTATGCGCATGAGCACGGCCATCTCCTCGGTCGCGATCACGATGACGGGCAAGATCCAGCCCTGCCAGGTGCGGATGCCGAACGGCGGGATCCTGCCTATCAGCGGCAGGTCGCCGATCCAGCGCGGGATGTAGAGAGCGAACAGCACGATCAGCATCAGCGAGAGCCAGAAGTTCGGCGTGGCGATGCCGAGGGCGGAGAAGAAGTTCGAGGAATAGTCGACCCAGGTGTTGCGCCTGACGGCGGCAGCGATCCCGAACGGAACGGCGACGATGATGGCGAGCACGATCGCGTAGAGGTTGAGCATGGCCGTCACGGGGATCGCCTGGAAGATCATGTCCCTGACGGGGACGCCCGTGCGGATGAGGGAGGTGCCGAAGTCGCCGCGCAGCAGGTTCGAGGCCCAGACGAGGTACTGCTCCGGCAACGGCCGGTCCAGGCCCCACTTGGCGCGGATCGCGGCGATCATCTCGTCCGTGATGGGGATCTGGCCGTCACCGAGCAGGAGATAGACGGGGTCGCCCGGCATCATCCGCATGACGATGAACGTCAGGATGCTGATCAGCACCACGACGATCGCGCCCTTGAGGATCCGGAAAGCTAAGTAGTTGGACATGCTTGGCGGCTTCCTATACCAAGCGAGGTCGGGCGGATGCTCACCCGACCTCGCTGCGGTCCGAAGTTGTCGTCAGTTGCCTGCCGACTCAGCGGTGCGGCCGGCGAACCGTCAAGGCGTCAGCCCCTCAGGCTGTACCTGTAGCCGAAGTGGTGGAGCGAGATGCTCGACACGATGTTCTCTGGCAGGCCGAGCATCTCCTCGGAGACGATGTTGACCGTCTGGTTGTAGTGCAGGTACAGGGCCGGCACTTCCTCGGCGTAGAGCTGCTGGGTGCGCGCGTAGATCGGGCGGCGCCCCTCGGGATCGGCGATCGAGAGGCCCTGGAGGATGAGGGCGTCCATCTCCTCGTTGCGGAAGTTCGAGAAGTTGTCGCCACCGTTGCTGGTCAGCACGCTGGTCGGGCTCGGGTCGGTGAGGGTGCCCATCGTCCAGTTGAACAGCGACGCTTCGAGGTTGCCGAGGCGCAGACCCTCGAGGATCGAGGCGACAGGGGCTTCGGCGAGCTGCATCTCGACGCCGACGTTGCGCAAGAAGATCTGCGACAGCTCGGCCATCGGGCGCCGAGCCTGGTCGCCGGAGATCGTCGTGCAGGTGAAGGACAGGCGCTGGCCGTCCTTGACGCGGATGCCGTCGGAGCCCGCGGTCCAGCCGGCCTCTTCGAGCAGCGAGCGGGCGCGCTCCGGGTCGAAGGGGTACTGCGGCACTCCCTCGGTCGTGAAGTAGGGGTTGTGCGGCGCGAGGTGCGAGGAGGCGACGACGCCGAGACCGGCCTCGAGCTCGTCGACGATGCGCTGGCGATCGAGCGCTGAGAGCATCGCCTGGCGCACGCGTCTATCGGAGAGGACGGGCACCTGGACGTTGAGCGGGATGAAGCGCGGCGAGTTGCTGTTGGTGTTGAAGCTCACGAAACCCGGCTGCCCGGCGAGGTCGAGGGCGTCCTCGGCCGTGAGCGGCCATACAGTGGCGTGGGCGTCGCCGGTGAGCAGCGCGATGTACCGGACCGAAGGCTCCGGCACGACCTCGAGGCGCAGGCGCTCGACCCCGGGAGGGCCACGGAAGTGGTCGGGGAAGGCGACGAGCTCGGTGTACTCGGCGGGGCGCCACTCGGCGACGGTGAAGGCGCCGGTCCCGATCGGGGCGGCGCGGAAGCCTTCGTCGCCGACGCTGGCGTGGTAGGCGGCGGGAACGATCGGCACGGCGCCGGCGAGGGGATAGAACGCGGCGTTGACGGAGTTCATGTGCACGCGGACGGTGTAGCGGTCGACGACCTCGACCTCGCGCATGTTGATGAAGCGGCTGGCGATCGTCTGGCCGGCCTGAGAGTAGTAGTCGTAGGTGTACTTGACGTCGTCGGCGGTCAGCTCGGTGCCGTCGTGGAACATCACGCCTTCGTGAAGCTGGAAGGTGTAGGTCAGGCCGTCGGGCGCGATCTCAGCGGAGCGGGCGAGGACGAACTCGATCTCGGCCGCGGTGTTGATGTTGAGCAGCGGATCGAGGACGTTGTAGATCACAGCCGACTGGACGTCGGGACCGATGTCGTTGGGACCGAGACCCGCGACCTCCTGGTGGCCGAGCCACACGAGCACTCCGCCGCCTTGCGCCCTGGCGATCAGGCCCTGGGAGGCGAGCCACGCCGTCGCCGATGCCGCACCCGTGTACTTGAAGAACTGCCTGCGAGAGATCTTTCTACCGGTTAGCTGAGATGGCTTCAAAGACACAGCGACACGACCTCCTCGGGTTCCCGCGCTTGCAGCTAGATAACGTCCAGCGCGGTGCGATAGCGAACGCCAGCACGAGCGACGCGAGTGCGAGACCGTGGCTGACGGTCACCACAACTCAGTGGTGATTGCACGGAACTATAACGCATGCGCCGGGGCGCGCAACGGAGGCTGGCGGCCTCAGCCGAGGCGGTACGCCTCGCGCGCAGCGCCGCGTGCGAGCCAGGTCACGGCGTCCAGTGCCGCATCCTCGTCGAGCAAGGAGCGCGCGACCATCCCCGCCACCCAGTTGGCCACCGTCCTGCGCCACACGTCGTGGCGCGTCTTGATGCTGGCGAAGGCCCTGGTGTCGTCGTTGAAGCCGGCCAGGTTGTAGATGCCGGCGGTCTCGACGACGCGGTCCAGGTAGCGCTCGAAGCCGAGCACCGAGTCGAAGAACCACCACGGCGCGCCCAGCCGCATGGCCGGGTAGTGGCCGGCCAGGGGCGCCAGCTCGCGGGCGTAGGTGGACTCGTCGAGGGTGTAGGTGATCAGCGCAAAGCGCCTGTCGTTGCCGAAGGCGTTGAGGAGCGCATGCAGGCCGCGCGTCCAGTCGACCGCCACCGGTATGTCGGCGCCCTTGTCGGGTCCGAAGCGGTCGAAGACCGCGGCGTTGTGGTTGCGCCGGCTGCCGACGTGAAGCTGCATCACCAGGCCGTCGTCGACGGCCATGCCGGCCATCGCGAAGAGCATGTGCGAGTGGAAGCGCTCGGCGTCGACGGCGTCGGCCTCGCCCTCGAGCGCGCGCGCGAACAGCCGCTCGGCTTCCGCGCGTTCCAGCGGCTCGACGAACGAGCTGAACACGCCGTGATCGGTGGCGGTCGCGCCGCGCGAGACGAAGAGCTCACGCCGGTCGCGCAGAGCCGTCTCGAAGCTGGCCAGGTCGGTCACGGCGGTCGCGCAGCGCTCTTCCAGCAACCTCAGACGGGCGCGCCACTCCGGATCGTTCAGCGCCATCAGCGCGTCGGGCCTGAACGTCGGCACCAGGTTCAAGCCGGCGGCGCGAGCCGCTGCATGTGGGGCGAGGTCGTCGGTGGCCGAGTCGGTGGTCGCCAGCAGCTCGATGCCGAAGCGCTCGAACAGCGCCCTGGGCGTGAACTCGGGCCGCTGCAGCTGCGCCGTTAGGTGATCGAAGAGCTCGTCAGCGGTGTCGGCCGCAGGCCTGACCCCGACGCCGAACAGGTCGATGAGCTCGGCCTTGAGCCACAGCCCGGTGGGCGTACCCGTGAACAGGTGGAAGTGGCTGCAGAACGTGCGCCAGATCTTCCTCGGGTCCGTCTCGACGGGCGCGCCGTCGCGCGTGGGGACGCCCAGGTCCTCCATGCGCACCCCGCGGCTGTACAGCATCCGGAACACGTAGTGGTCCGGCACGATGAACAGCGCGGCGGGGTCGGAGAAGTGGGCGTCGGGGTCGGCGAGCAGCTCGGGCTGCACGTGGCCGTGCGGCGAGACGATGGGCAGGTCGGCGACAGCGGCGTACAGCTCGCGCGCTCTCGCCCTGATAGCCGGGTCGGGCGAGAAGCAGCGGTCCTCGTCGAGGATCCAGGCGCGGGATGGTCCGGTCGGGCTCATGCGCGGCCTCCAGCTCTAGGCGAGGGATGAGGGAAGGTCGTTCGAGGCGAGGCGGGAGGCAGGGCGTTGACCAAGGCATGCGGCACGAACGGCGCCAAGTGCTTGACGAAGTGCCGCGCCAGGCCCTCTTCGTGCTCCGCCTCGCGCGCGGCAAGGAGCGCCTTCAGCTCGCTCCCCAGCGCGTCGAGCGCGCTGCCGAAGGTCACGTGCAGCACCTGGCGGGCGTCGTCGTCGTCGAGCAGGCGCGGCAGGTCGGCGTCGGAGAGGTCGTCGGGCTGCGGCACGGCCTCCAGGCGCGCGCCGATCAGGTAGCTCTTCTTGTCGGTCTCGAAGCGCTCGTGCCCGATGGCCAACGCGCGGCGGAACAGGTGCGGGTCGAAGGCGGCCGCCACCCTCAGCGCCTCGAGGTAGGAGGTGCCGGCCGTCTTGAGGTGAACCAGCCCAGCGGTCGCCTCGGCGATGGGGCCGTAGACGCTGAACTTGTCGCTGCCGCTGTGCAGCGACAGCTTGTACGGGCCGAAGGCGCGCGCGACGGCGGCGTGTCCGGCGAGAGACGCCTTCAGCGCCTCCAGGTCGCCGCGGAAGTCGACGCCCTTCTCGAAACGCCCGACGAAGCGCGGCGCCAGGGACACGACCGGCACGCCCAGGCGCCGCAGCTCGAGCGCCAGGTAGGCGTGCTCCTCGAGCGTGGTCGTGTAGGAGGTCTCGTCGACCGAGAGCTCGATCTCGAAGGGAGCGCCGGTGGCGGCGAGCACCCGGTGCAGCCCGGCGGCGTGCGCCAGCGCCGCGCCGTACTTGGCGGCGGCCCGGGCCAGAGCGTGCTCGTCGAAGGTCAGCGCCACACCGCCTGCGTCCAGCGGCCGGGTGAGGAAGCGCCCCTTGAGCCCGCCCCAGTCGTCCTCCAGCCGCGCCCACGGCAGGGTAGCCACCTTGGCGCGCAGGGTGGCGTCGTCGGCGCTCTCCGCCTCGTCGTCGACGTGCTCGCTGGGGTCGAAGGTGAAGAAGGTGAAGCCGGCGGCGACGCAGTCGAGCACGTGCTGCTCGGTCTTGAGGTGGTCGGCGTCGGCGCCGAGCGCCAGGCTCCAGCCGGCTTCGAACGCGCCGAAGGTGGCGTCGTCGACCACCTGTTGCGCCGTGCGCCTGGTGCGGGTCATCTCGCGGATCGACTGCTGCGCGAAGATCGGCGCGATCTTGCCGCTCGCGCCGGCGCGTTCCATGGCCGAGGCGTGCCCGGGCGTGGCCATGCCGAGGCGGTCGCCGAAGCCGGCGCTGGTCGCGAGCCCCAGCGGCGCCGGGCGCAGGTTCGGCACCGCGGCGCGCAGGGCGGCGGCGTTGGCTGGGCTGAGCGGCGCGCGCAGGAGCGCGAAGCCCTCGCCGGCGCCGTCGAACCTGGCGCCGCCGAAGCGGCTCAGCACGTCGTCGGACCGTCCGTCAGCCGGCGCCAACACCATCACGCTGCGCGAGCCGCCGTCGGCGGCGCCGTCGGACTCGAACCACAGCGCCGCCCCCTGCGTGACGCGCAGGCTGCGGCCGTGGCGCTCCGCTCCGAGCTCGGAGGCGCGGCGCGCCAAGCGCGCGGCCAAGTCGTTCGCGGCCGGGTCTCGCTCCGCCTCGTCCTCACCTGCTGGGTTGGTCGTCATCCGGTTCTCCTCCGACCGCCGGCCTGGGCGGGCTCCGCCTTCTCGCCGCGCGGTCTCCTCGCGGAACTGGTGCCTGGCGCCGCGAACCCCAAGGTGGAGTCGCGGACGATCAGCTCGGGCTGCAAGACGATGTCGATGCCGTGGCCGCGACCCTGCATGCGGTCGAGCAGCATGTTGGCGGCCTGTTGTCCCAGCTCGTAGGTCGGCGCTCTTATCGTCGTCAGGGACGGCTTGAACATGCGAGCGAAGACGATGTCGTCGTAGCCGGTCACGGCGATGTCCTCGGGGACGCGAAGGCCCAACGCGGCCAGGGCCTGCATGGCGCCGGCGGCCACCAGGTCGTTGAAGCACAGCAGCGCGTCGGCCTCGGGCATGCGCGCCAGCAACTCGGTAGCGGCAGCAGCGCCGCCATCGACCGTGGGAGCGCAGGGCAAGAAGCTGGAGCGAGGCACCTCGAGCTCCAGCTCGCGGGCCTCCCTGTCGATGCCGAGCAGGCGCTCGCGGCCGGCGTGGGAGTGGGCAGGGCCCGTCAGGAAGCCGGGGTGCCGGCAGCCGATCTGGTGCAGGTGGCGCAGCAGCAGCCGCGCGCCGAGCTCGTGGTCGATCCTCACCGAGCCGGCGATCTTCGGATCGGTGCGACGGTTGATGAGCACGGCGGATCGCTGCCGCCTGAGCAGCGGGTAGAGCTCTTGGTTGTCGAGGCGTGGGCTGCAGGCGATGACCCCGTCGACCATGTGGTCCTCGAAGGTCTGCAACGCCAGCGTCTCGCGCTCGGCGTTCTCGACGATGTTGGTCAGGAGGAGCGTGTAGCCGTGCTGGCTGGCGACGTCCTCGGCCCCCCTGACGATCTCGGGGAAGTAGGGGTTGGTGACGTCGGGGACCATCAGGCCGATGCTGCGCGAGGAGGCCGCCTTCAGGCCGCGAGCCACGATGTTGGGCCGGTACCCGAGCGATTCGATCGCCTGCCTGACGCGCCGGCGCGTGTCGGCTCCGACGCCGGGCCTGTCGTTGACGACGCGCGACACGGTCATGAGGGACACGCCCGCCGCGGCGGCGACGTCGGCCAGGGTGACCCTCTCGGTACCGGTCTGTGGCGCCACCGTGCCTCCTCTGGCAGCCTAGCCGCGCGCATGACCGGCTCGGTGCGCTCGGCCGCTGCGCGACGCGAGGCAGGCGCCGCCTCGCGCTGTTAACGATAACGGAGACAATACGACGAACCATGCCGTTTGCAAAGGGCTGGCCTGGACAGCGGGCCCCTGACAGACCTGGCAGTCGGGCTACGGCGCCTCGCGCTCGCGCCCTGCGTGGCTAATGATGAGCCGCATGACACAGCGTCCTAGCGTCAAGCCGCCAGCCTCGCGAGATGACCTCGCCGCTTTCTACCGCGCACACCTAGAAGAGCTGATCTTGCCGTTCTGGCTGGACAGGACGCTGGACGAGGAGCGCGGCGGCCTGTTCAACTGCGTCGACGACGTCAGCGGTCGGCGCGTCAGCGAGGACAAGTTCGTGTGGTCGCAGGCGCGCTGGGCGTGGACCGCGGCTCATGCGGCGCGCCTAGCCGATCGCGGGCTCCTGGCCGTCGACGCCGGCAGGCTCAGGCGCCACGCCAGGCAGACAGCGGACTTCCTGCTCGAGCATGCGTTCCTGGGCGCAGAGGGCGACGGGCGAGGGAACGTCGCCTACCTGCTCAGCGCCGACGGCGCGAAGCGCGAGTTCCTGCCGGGCAAGGGACACGACATCAGCTTCTTCGCCGACTGCTTCGTGACGCTGGCGCTCACCGGCGTGGCCCGCGCCACGGGGGAGACGAGCTACCTGAGCGAGGCGCTGGGCGTCTACGCCTCGGTCCGCCGGCGCCTGGCCAGCGGCAACCTGCGCAGCGAGCCGTACCCGCTGCCGCCCGGCGCCCGCGCTCACGCCTGGCCGATGATCATGCTCAACGTCGCCCAGGAGCTCGAGCGGGCCTTGAAGGCCGTAGGCGACGAGCGCGCCGGCGCCCTCGCGGCCGACGCGCTCGCCGACATGGACAGCGTGCTGAACGACTTCGTCAGGCCCGACGCGCTGGTTGCCGAGGTGCTGGTGCCGGGCGACGAGAGCTCGCTGCTGGCGCGTCACGTCACGCCGGGCCACGCCATCGAGTCGATGTGGTTCGTCATGGAGCAGGCGCTGACGCACGGCAGGCGTGATGCGGTCGAGAAGGCGAAGTCGGTCATCGCAGCGTCCTACGCTGCCGGTTGGGATCGCGAGCACGGTGGCCTGTTCAGGTACGTGGTTCCCGTGGCGGCCGGAGGAGAGGGTGCGGCCTCGGCCAGTCAGCGGCCTCAGGGGACGCCGGAGGGGCCGTTCGAGAGGCTGATCGTCGACACCTGGGACAGCAAGATCTGGTGGCCGCACTCCGAGACGCTCTACGCCACGCTGCTGGCGGCCGAGGCGACGGGCGACGAGACGATGCGAGCCCTGCACGACGAGGCGTTCGCGTACACCTTCGCGACGTTCCCGAACCCCGACGCCAGCGTCGGCGAGTGGATCCACATCCGGGACAGGCGGGGGCAGCCGCTGCAGAAGGTCGTGGGACTGCCGGTCAAGGACCCGTACCACGTCACGCGCAACCTGCTGCTGCTCGTCGAGCTGCTGGCCGAGGGTGTGGGGTCGCGCACCGGCGAGGCCTGAGCCTGAGGAGCGAACGGTGCCGCCGCGCCAGCTTCGGCGGTAGTTAACGATAACTAGGTGCGCGGCTCCGCCAGACCGCTCGGCGCCGCTGCCGCCGCGGGCGCGGCGGGGCGCGTTCCGTGCGGCCTGGCTCGCCGTTCCTTAACCCTTCGGCCACCAGGACGACGTTCCACCTTGACCGGTCCGCTGAAGGCGTGCTACGGTTCCCATCAATAAGACTCTGTTATCGCTAACGTATCTGGTCGCCATCGTCCGCGATGCGCCGCTGCGGGCACAAACCTATGGGTACGCCGGAGGGTCGGCACCCGCCTCGTGGCTCGGCTCGAGCCTCGACCGGCATGCGCCCCCGTTGCACCGACCGCCCTCCTCGGAAGGAGCAAGCATGGTGAAGGTCACAGGAGCAGCACGAGAGAACTCGGGGTGGCGCATGGCAACGCTGCTCGCGCTCGGCTTGACGCTGGCGCTGAGCACCGCCATGGCGCAGCCGTACCAGGAAGCGCCGATCCTCGCCCAGCGCGTCGCCGCCGGCGAGCTGCCGCCGGTCGAGGAGCGCCTCCCGACCAACCCGCTGGTGATCGCCGTCGATCAGGAGATCGGCCAGTACGGCGGCGTCCTCAGGCGCGGCTTCACGGGCCCAGGCGACCACAACAACTACACCCGCTTCTCCTACGACGCGCTGCTCCGCTTCAGCGTCGACGGCGGCACGATCATGCCGCACATCCTCGAGTCGTGGGAGCCCTCCGAGGACTTCACGTCCTGGACGCTGCGCCTGCGTGAGGGCGCCAAGTGGTCGGACGGCGCGCCGCTGACCTCGGAAGCGCTGATGTTCTACTACGAAGGCGTGCTGAGCAACACCGACCTCACCCCGTCGGTGCCCGTCTGGTTCGCCAACAGCGACGGCAGCCTCGCCAGCATGGTCGCCCTCGACGACTACACGGTGCAGGTCACCTTCGACTTCCCGTACACGCTGTTCCCGCTCGAGCTGACCTTCCGCGACGGCGGCGACCGCACCCTCGCGGCGCACCTGCCCGCCCACTACCTCAGGCAGTTCCACCCCGACTACGGTGACCAGGCCGAGATCGACCGCATGGTCGCCGCCGCCGGCCTCACCAGCTGGACCCAGCTCTTCATGCAGAAGGGCATCATCACCGACAACCCCGAGCGCCCCTCGACGGCCGCCTGGGTTCCGCACAACTCGACGGTGTCCGACCAGATCTTCACGCTGGTCCGCAACCCGTACTACATCGGTGTCGACTCCGCCGGCAACCAGCTCCCGTACATCGACGAGGTGCAGTTCCGCTTCTTCTCCGACGTCGAAGCGCTGAACTTCGCCGCCGTCGCCGGCGAGCTCGACTTCCAGACCCGCCACATCCAACTCACCAACTACCCTGTGCTGGTCGAGAACGGCGATCGCTCCGGCTACAACGTCATCACCTGGCCGACGTTCGGCGGCAGCGACGCTGCGCTGTGGATCAACCAGCAGTACACCGCCAACGCCGAGCTCGGCGAGCTTCTCGCCAACCGCGACTTCCGCATCGCCCTCTCGCTCGGCATCCAGCGCGAGGAGATCCGCGAGTCGGCGTTCCTCGGCCAGGGTGAGATCCGCCAGGCCGTAGCCGCGCCGTGGCACCCCTACTACCCCGGCGACGAGTACGCCTTCCAGTACACCGAGTACGATCCGGATCGCGCCAACGCGCTGCTCGACGGCCTCGGCCTGACCCGCGGCGCCGGCGGCGCCCGCACGCTCCCCAGCGGCGCCCCGCTGCGCCTCGAGATCTCGGTCGTGCCGGCGTTCGGCCCGTGGCCGGACGTCGCCCAGCTCGTGGCCTCCGACTGGACCGCCCTCGGCGTGACCACCGACATCCAGATCCGCGAGCGCACCGCTCACTTCACGATGCGCGACGCCAACGAGCTGATGATCGAGATCTGGAACGAGGACACCAGCGCGTTCCCCTTCACCGGCAACCCGAAGATCGACCCGCGCAGCGACCCTGCCACGATCTTCGCGGTCGAGACGCGCACCTGGTACCGCAGCAACGGCGAGCGCGGCATCGCGCCCCCGCCCACCATCGCGCGCATCGTCGAGATCATCGAGCTGGCCAAGACGGTCGGCACCGACCGGCAGATCGAGCTGGCTCAGGAGCTCAACCGCATCGTGGCTGACGAGCTCTACAGCATCGGCACCGTCGGCCTCACGCCGATGATCCAGGGCGTCGTGGTGTTCCGCGACAACCTCGGCAACGTCCCGCCCCTGGTCGCCAACGACTGGCCCGTCCGCACGCCGGGCGACGCCCGTCCCGAGACCTTCTTCTACCGCTGAGCCTCACGCCGCTGCCCGGACCTGATCCCAGGTCCGGGCAGCGGGCCATGCGCCCGCCCAGGCGGAGCCGCCCGCTCCGGTGGGGTACGCTCGGCCCATGCCCAGCTCTGAAGACCGCCGCCCGACGACCTGATCCGGGCACAAGCAGCAACTATCTGACCCACGCCCACCGGAGAACGGATGCACTGGTACATACTCAAGCGGCTCGCGGTCGTTCCGCTGATGCTCTTCCTGTTCTCGGTGATCGCGTTCGCGCTGATCCAGGCTCCGCCCGGAGACTTCCTCACCAGTTATCTAGCTGAGCTCGCCCAAGGCGGCAGCTCTCTCGACCAAGTGGCGATCGACGCGCTCAGGGCCCAATACGGCCTCGACCAACCCGTCTATCGCCAGTACATGCTGTGGGTGGGCAGCCTGCTGAAGGGCGACCTCGGCATCTCGCTCGAGTGGCGGCGCTCCAATGCCGAGCTGATCGGCGAGAGGCTGTTGCTCACGCTGGCGCTCACGGTGTTCTCGCTGATCTTCACCTGGGTCGTCGCGATACCCATCGGCATCATCTCGGCGACTCGGCAGTACTCGATAGCCGACTACATCTTCACCGTGCTCAACTACATCGGCCTGGCCACGCCCAACTTCATGCTGGCGCTGGTGCTGATGTGGATCGCTTTCGACAGGTTCGGCCTCAGCGTCACCGGCCTGTTCAGCCCCGCCTTCGCTCAGGCGCCGTGGAGCTGGGCGAGGGTCGGCGACCTGATGTCGCACATCTGGCTGCCGATGATCATCCTCGGCGTCGCTGGGACGGCTCAGATAGCTCGCGTGGTGCGCGCCAACCTGCTCGACGAGCTGAGCAAGCCCTACACCGAGATGGCGCGCGCCAAGGGCCTGCCCGAGTGGCGGCTGGTGCTCAAGTACCCCACCAGGGTCGCGATCGCGCCGGTGGTCAGCACGCTCGGCTGGTACTTCCCGCAGCTCCTGTCGGGAGGGCTGGTGGTCTCGGTGGTGATGAGCCTGCCGACGATCGGCCCGCTGCTGCTGCGCGCGCTCATCGGCCAGGACATGTACCTAGCGGGCACCATCATCCTGATCTTCTGCGTGCTCACCGTCATCGGGACGCTGGTCTCCGACATCCTGCTGGCGGTGCTCGACCCCCGCATCCGAATGGACGGAGCCTAGATGCCTGCCGACGTGACGGTCGACGAAGGCGCCGTGCCGGTCGTGGCTCCCGAGAAGGGCGCAGCCGTCTACGTCGCACCCGCCTGGAAGATGACCTGGTGGCGCTTCCGCAAGCACAAGCTGGCCGTCTTCTGCCTGTGGGTGTTCGGCCTCATCGGCCTGATCGCCCTGTCGCCCGACTTCTTCGCCACCCAGGACCCGAACGTCACCGCCGCACGCAACGCCTACATCCCGCCGCAGACGCTGCGGATCGTGCACGAGGGGCGGCTGACCTGGCCCTTCGCCTACGGCGTGGCCGGCCAGCGCGACCCGCGCACGCTGCGCATGGTGTGGGCGCAGGACGACGAGACCCGCTACCCGCTGCGCTTCTTCGTGCAGGGTTACAGCTACAGGTTCCTCGGGTTGATCCCCACCAACATCCACCTGCTCGGCTTCGCCGGCGTCTCCGGCCCCGACACGCCGCACCTGCTCGGCACCGACAGGCTCGGCCGCGACCAGTGGTCGCGCCTCATGCTCGGGACGCGCATCTCGCTCTCGATCGGGCTGGTGGCCGTCGCGATCTCGACCATCCTCGGCATCGTGCTCGGCGGGATCTCCGGCTACTTCGGCGGCATCGTCGACAACGTCATCCAGCGGCTCATCGAGCTGCTGCAGGCGCTGCCGCCGATCCCGATCTGGCTGGCGCTGTCCGCCTCGCTGCCGCGCACCTGGCCGGTGACCTGGGTCTACTTCGCCATCACCATCATCCTCGCGCTGCTCGGCTGGACCAGGCTGGCGCGCGAGGTGCGCGGGCGCTTCCTGTCTCTGCGCGAGGAGGACTTCGTGACCGCCGCCAGGCTCGTCGGCGCCAGCCGCTCGCGGGTGATCTTCTCGCACATGGTGCCGTCGTTCACCAGCCACATCATCGCCGCCACCACCCTCGCCATCCCGCTGATGATCCTCAACGAGACCTTCCTCAGCTTCCTCGGCCTCGGCCTGCGTCCCCCCGCCATCTCGTGGGGCGTGATGCTGCAGGAGGCTCAGAACCTGCAGTCGGTGGTCAACGCACCGTGGCTGATGATCCCCGGCCTGTTCGTGATCGTCACGGTGCTCGCCCTCAACATCCTGGGAGATGGATTGCGTGATGCCGCCGACCCGTACAGCAACTGACGCCGGTGGCTCCGCGCAGGAGCAGGCGCGCGACGAGTCGCGCGTGCGCGAAGAGTCGGGCGTGCGCGAGGATCCGCGCGTGCGCGAGGTCGCGCGCGGCGGCCAGGGCGAACCGCGCAGCGGACCGCGCGGCGGCTCGAAGGGCGAGCTGCCCGTCATCTCGGTCCGCAACCTCAAGACGCACTTCAAGCTCGACGAGGGCGTCGTGCGCGCCGTCGACGGCGTCAGCTTGGACCTCTACCCCGGCGAGGTCGTCGGCATCGTCGGCGAGAGCGGCTGCGGCAAGAGCATCACCGTGAAGTCGATCCTGCGCCTCGTCCAGAAGCCGGGCCGCATCGTCGGCGGCGAGATCATCTACCGCCGCCCGCCGGAGGCGCAGCACGGCGCGAAGAAGGGGAGAGCGCAGGAGATCGACCTCGCCAAGCTCCAGCCGCAGGGCCGGCGCATGCGCAGGGTCAGGGGCGGCGACATCGCGCTGATCCCGCAGGAGCCGATGGCCTCCTTCAGCCCGCTGCACTCGATCGGCGAGCAGATCGTCGAGGCGATCAGACTGCACAACCCCGTCTCCAAGGAGGAGGCGCGCAAGATCGCGATCGGCAAGCTGCGCGAGGTCGGCATGCCCAGCCCCGAGCAGCGCTTCGACTCGTACTCCTGGCAGCTCTCGGGCGGCCTGCGGCAGCGCGCGATCATCGCGATGGCCCTGTCCTGCAACCCGTCGGTGCTGATCGCCGACGAGCCGACCACGGCCATCGACGTCACGACACAGGCTCAGGTCCTCGAGCTGCTGAGGGAGCTGCAGGAGGAGCACGGCTCCTCGATCCTGTTCATCACCCACGACCTCGGCGTCATCGCCCAGGTCGCCGACTACGTCGTCGTCATGTACCTCGGCAGGGTGGCCGAGCAGGGTCCGGTGCACGACATCTTCCACGCCCCGCGCCACCCGTACACCAGGGCGCTGCTCCAGAGCGTGCCCAGCCTGCATTCGGAGCCGCGCGTGGCGCTGCCGACCGTCGCCGGCAGCATCCCGCACCCGCTGCAGCGTCCGCCGGGCTGCCCCTTCCACCCGCGCTGCCCCGACGCCATCCCCGGCAAGTGCGACGTGCACGTTCCGGCGCTCGTCGACGTGGGTGGCGGCGCGCCCGTCGCCTGCTTCCTGCACCACGATCAGGTGGATGCGGCATGAGCGGGACCGCGAAGGCCGCTGACAAGGCCAACGACAAGGCGCCCCTCCTCGAGGTCAGGAACCTCAGGAAGTACTTCCCGATCAAGGGCGGCTTCATCAAGCGCACCGTCGGCAACGTCAAGGCCGTCGACGACGTCAGCTTCGTCGTCAACGACGGCGAGATCCTCAGCCTGGTGGGCGAGAGCGGCTGCGGCAAGACCACCACAGCCAAGTGCGTGCTGCGCGCCGTCGAGCCCACCGGAGGCGAGGTGCTGTTCCGGCGCGCCAGCGGCGAGGTCATCGACGTCGCCAAGCTGCGCGAGAACGAGCTGCGGCCGCTGCGCAGCGAGATGCAGCTCGTGTTCCAAGACCCGTTCGGCTCGCTCAACCCTCGCAAGAACTTGCTCGACATCATCGGCGAGCCGCTTCTCGTCCACGGCGAGAAGAGCCGCCAGAAGCGCATGGACCGCGTCGCGGAGCTGCTCAACCTGGTCGGTTTGCGGCCCGAGTACATGCACCGCTTCCCGCACGCGTTCAGCGGCGGGCAGCGGCAGCGCGTCGTCATCGCCAGGGCGCTGGCGCTCGAGCCGCGGTTGGTGATCGCCGACGAGGCCGTCTCGGCGCTCGACGTCTCGGTGCAGGCGCAGATCCTCAACCTGCTCCTCGACCTGCAGCGCCGCCTCGACCTCTCTTACCTGTTCGTCGCGCACGACCTGAGCATCGTCAAGCACATCAGCCACCGCGTCGCCGTCATGTACGTCGGCAAGGTCGTCGAGCTGGCCCCGACCGAGGCCCTGTTCCACCGTCCCAAGCACCCCTACACCTCGGCGCTGATGCAGGCCGTGCCCGTCGCGGATCCCGACAAGCGCTCGGCGCTGAAAGGCCTGCCCGGTGAGGTCGCCAACCCCGCCAAGCCGCCCAGCGGCTGCTACTTCCACCCGCGCTGCCCGTTCGCCGTCGACGAGTGCCGCAACGTCACGCCGGCGCTCAGGGAGGTCGCTCCCGGCCACCACGTCGCCTGCCACCGCGCCGAGGAGCTGAGCCTGGCCGGCATCGACGACCTCGAGACCAGCGCACCGCCACCACTCAGAGGACCAGCAGAAGGAGTCGTGAGTTGACAGTCCAACCGATTCGCAGCGACAGGGTGGGCAGCCTGCCTATCCACGTCTACCAGGACGAGGCCTCGGTCGGCGCCGCTGCTGCGGCCGACATGGCCGCCATCATCAAGAGCGCCATCTCAGAGCGTGGTGCAGCCAGAGCGATCCTAGCCACCGGCAACTCGCAACTGGCGTTCCTGCGCGCGCTGCGCGCCACCGCGGGCATCGACTGGTCGAAGGTCACCGTCTTCCACATGGACGAGTACATCGGTATCGACCCGAACCACCGCGCCAGCTTCCCGCGCTTCCTGAGGCAGCACTTCTTCGACCACGTCAGCGGCGCCACCTTCCACCCGATGTCGGGCGACGCCTCCCGGGTGGCCGCGATCTGCGCCGAGTACGAGGCGCTGCTCAGAGCCCACCCGGTAGACGCGGTCGCGCTCGGCTGGGGCGAGAACGGCCACCTCGCCTTCAACGACCCGCCCTACGCCGAGTTCGACGATCCCGTCTGGGCCAAGGCGGTCAAGCTGGACGAGGTCAGCCGCAAGCAGCAGCATGGCGAGGGCCACTTCGACTCGCTCGACGAGGTACCGACGCACGCGATCACGCTGACCATCCCCGCGCTGCTGGCCGCCAAGCGCGTGCTGTGCATCGTGCCGGAGGCGCGCAAAGCCAACGCGGTTCACGACTGCCTCAAGTTGCCGGTCTCGGAGTCGCGGCCCGGCTCGGTGCTGAGGACCGTCGAGCACGCCAAGCTGTACCTCGACCCGGACTCGGCCGCCCGGCTCTAGACCGCACGACCACAGGGACTAGGCGAGGGACAGAGCGAGGAACAGTGGCAGAGCTTCCCAACGTGCTGGTGATCATGGCCGACCAGATGAAGGCCACGGCCAGCCACCTCTACGGCAACGAGTTCTGCCGCACGCCGGGGCTGGAGCGCCTGGCGGAGAGCGGGACGCTGTTCACCACAGCAAGCACGCCGCAGCCGCTCTGTGTCCCTGCGCGGGTCGCGGTGTGGACCAGCCGCTGGCCGCACGCCACCGGCGCCCGCCTCAACGAGACGCCGATGCCGCCCGGCCAGGAGCACGCCTTTCGCCTCTGGCGCGAGGCCGGCTACGCCACGGCCCTGATCGGCAAGGACCACTGCTTCGCCGAGGCCGAGGACCGCGCGCTGTTCGACGTGCGCTGCCCCATCGGGCACGAGGGTCTCCCCAAGGACGACGGCCCCAGCGGCATGGAGTGGGTGAGGCCCGTCGCCGAGATCGACGCGGCTCACGCCGTGAGGCGCGCCATGCCGAGGCAGGGTCCCGCCCTGTCGTACGCCGTCACCGACGTCGACCCCGCGGCCACCTCGACCGGTCTGGTGACCGACCAGACGATCGCCTGCCTGGAGAGCCTGGCGAGCGCCGGCACCGCCCGCCCCTTCGCGGCCTGGGTGTCCTACCCCGATCCCCACACCCCTTACGAGGTGCCGCGCCAGTGGGCTGAGACCGTGCCGCCCGAGAGCGTGGTCCTGCCACCGACACCTCCGCTTGGCCAGGAGTCGCTTCCCGAGCGCAACCGCGTGCTGCGCCGGCTGCTCGACGTCAGCGACGCGAGCGAGGACGACCTGAGGCGGGCGATCGCCGTCTACCACGCGCAAGTGCGCTTCGTCGACGACGGGGTCGGCCGGATACTCGACGCTCTCGAGCGGCTGGGTCTGAGGGAGAGCACCATCGTGGTGTTCTGCTCCGACCACGGCGACTTCGCCGGCGAGCACGGCATGACCCGCAAGGGCGGGCTGCTCTACGACTGCCTGGTGCGCGTGCCGCTGATCGTCTCCTGGCCGGGTCAGGTCCCCAGCGGCGCGGTCGAGGAGTCGCCGGTCAACCTCATCGACATCGTGCCGACCCTGCTGGCGCTCCAGGGCTTGCCGTTGCCCGAGGCGATGATGGGCGAGCCTCTGGCGACGGTAACCGATGCGCCAAGACGTGCCGCCACCTTCTCCGAGTACGGCGCCGGCGGCACGGCGTTCACCGAGGCCGACCTCGCCGCCCTTGGGGCGCTGTCCGAGCAGCGCGGCCTGGCGGCAGCCAAGGCGACGCTTGCCTGGCGCGAGGCGGAGGGTCGCAGGAAGATGGTGCGCACCGCTGACTGGAAGTACGTCACCGACCCGCTCGGCGACCTAGACGAGCTCTACGACCTCAAAGCCGACCCCTTCGAGCTGACGAACCTGGCCGCCAGACCCGAGCACGCGGAGCGCGTCGCTCAGATGCAGCGCCTGCTGCTCGACTGGGCGCTCAGAACCGAAGACCATCGACCCGTCCCGCTACCGCCGGCGCGACCAACGCCCGGCGCCAACACGACAGGGAGCAGCTCATGAGGTACATCTTCTCGACGTCCAACACTAGCCGCTACCGCTTTCCCACCCACACCAACCTGCTGGTGATGGATCGGGCTGACGCCGCCACCAGCGAGAGCTTCATCTCGGTCATGGAGCCGGGCGAGGCGCCGCCGCTGCACAAGCACGACGACACCGAGCAGGTGTTCTACGTGCTGTCGGGCCGCGGCCGCCTGATCATCGGCGCGGACTCGGAGGACATGGGCGAGATCAATCCCGGCGACCTGGTGCGCATCCCGCCGGGCACCTGGCACCGGGTGCCGTGCGTCGGCGACGAGCCGCTCAGGTACCTCGTGGTCGACTGCTTCCCCGGCGGCCGGCCGACGCACGAGCCGACCTGGGAGTCGCATGTGCGGGTCGTCTGCGACCAGAACGGCTGGGACTTCGACGAGGTCAAGCGCTGAGCTCGCCTGCCGTCACCGCGCCGCTGACCGTCGCCTCGACCTTGAGGCAGTGGTGGCCGCTGGCGGCAGGCTGGATGCTCATGAGCGCCGAGCTGACGGTGTTCGCGGCGCTCGTCGCGCGGATGCCGGGGCCCGAGGTGCAGCTGGCGGCCTGGGGCATCGTGTTCGCGCTGTCGACGCTGGTGCAGGCGCCTTCGGCGGCGCTGCTCCCCACCTCGACGGCCCTCGTCCGCGACCGCCTCACGCTCGGCTCCTTGTCGACCTACGCCAGGGTCGTCATCGGTGGGCTGACCCTCTTCCATGCTCTGGTCGCCCTCACGCCGCTCTACGGCGTCGTCGTCAGCGGCGTGATGGGAGTGCCCGCCGAGGCTGCCGAGGCGGCCAGGCCCGCGCTCCTGATCATGCTGCCGTGGACGCTCGGCACCGGCCTGAGGCGCTTCTGGCACGGCGTCATGATCAGGTTCGGCCGGTCGCGCATCGTCATCCTCGGCGCGGCGTTGCGCCTGACCATCGGCACCGCGATCATGCTGCTCGGCTCCAGCGGCCAGTGGCTGCCGGGGGCGCAGCTGGCAGCAGTGGCGATCATCGTGGCTGTCCTCTCGGAGGCAGCCTACACGCGGCTGCGCTTCACCCAGGTGCTCAGGCGGCAGGTACCCGCCGATCTCGGCGAGGAGCGCCCGCTGGGCTTGAGGCGCTTCTTCGCGTTCTTCGCGCCGCTGGTCCTCACCACCGTGCTGACGATGATCGTGCAGACGCTGGTGACCGTGGTGCTGGGACGCATGCCGCGGCCGCTCGAGTCGCTGGCCGTGTGGCCCGTCCTGCTCAGCCTGCTGGTGATCCTGCAGAGCCCAGGCTACGCCTTCACCGAGGTCGTCATCAGCCTGCTCGAGAGGCCCGGTGCGGCCAAGCTCCTGCAGAAGGTGGCGTGGACGGCCACCGCCGTCATCACTGCGGTCCTCGCGCTCATGGCAGCCACACCTCTGGCGCGCTACTGGTTCCAGTACGTCTCGGGGCTCTCGCTCGAGCTGACGGGCCTGGCGCTGGTGGCGCTGTGGCTGGGGCTCGCCATCCCGGGCCTGCGGCTGCTCACGGCTTGGTACCAGGGTGCGATCATCGCCGGTCAGCAGACGCGCGGCGTCCTAGAGTCGGTGCTGGTGTTCTTGGTGACGGCCGCGCTGGTTCTCGGCGCGGGCGTGATCTGGGGCGGCGTCACGGGCGTGTACGTCGGCGTCGTCGGCATGACCGCGGCCCTGGCGGCGCAGGCCGTGTGGCTGGCTCATCGCGCCGGGCCGGTGCTGCGCTCGGCGGCGCTGACAGGGGTCAGGGCATGACCAACCTTCTGTTCCTGATGACGGACCAACAGCGCGCCGACACCGTCGCGCAGGGCGGCCCGTGCCTCACCCCTAACCTGCAGGCGCTGGCGCGCTCCGGCGCCGACCTGCGGCGCTGCTACGCGCCCAACCCTATCTGCTCGCCGACGCGGGCCAGCATCTTCACGGGGCTGCTGCCGCACGCGCACGGGATGACCGACGTGACCCACGCCGTGCCGCCGCAGCGCGCCGACCTCGTGCCCGACCTGCCGTTCTGGACCCGCAGCCTCAAGCGGGCCGGGTACCGCATCGGCTACTTTGGCAAGTGGCACGTCGAGCGCAGCGACAGGCTCGAGGACTTCGGCATCGACGAGTACCAGGTCGACCTGCGCCAGACGGGCGTCGTCAGTCACGACGGCCCGCTCGAGCCGCGCATCGAGATCGAGCAGCCCGGCTACCTGCCGTTCCTGCTGGCCGGCGTCAGTGACGCACCGGCGGCCGAGACCAGAGAGGCGGAGCTCGTCGATCTCGGCATCGACTTCCTGGAACGCGCGACCGGTCCCGAGGCGGCACACCGCCGACCCTGGGCGCTGTTCGTCAGCACCGAGGCGCCCCACGACCCCTACGTCGTGCCGCGCGAGCTCTACCAGCGCTACGACCCGGACGCGATCGAGCTGCCGGCCTCGTACCGGGACGACCTGGGGGGCAGGCCCCAGGTGTACGGCCGCATCCAGGAGGCCTGGCGCGATCTCAGCGAGGCCGAGGTGAGGCAGGCCATCGCCTGCTACTACGCCGCCTGCTCCGGTGTCGACGACCAGTTCGGGCGGCTGCTGGACGCGCTCGAGCGCAGCGGCCAGGCCGACGACACGCTGGTGGTGTTCACCTCCGACCACGGCGACTACCTCGGCGCGCACGGTCTGTTCCTCAAGGGCGTGGCGCCGTTCGAGGAGGCGTACCGCGTGCCGCTGCTGCTGCGCGGTCCCGGCATCGCCCCAGGGACCGACGTCGACGAGCCTGTCAGCCTGCTCGACCTCGGCAAGACCCTCTCGCGGCTGCTGCTGGACGAGGAGTTCGGCGGTCACGGGCGGGACCTCAGTGGGCTTCTTCTTGGCGGCAGCGCTAGCGCTGTGGGTCCAGAGGCCGCCAGCGCGGGGATGACCGCTCCCGCCTCCGGGCAGTCACAGGCGTTCGCCGAGTTCCACGGCCAGCGCCTCGCCTACACCCAGCGGATCGTCTGGCGCGGCCGGCACAAGTACGTGTTCAACGGCTTCGACCGCGACGAGCTCTACGACCTCGAAACCGATCCGCATGAGATGGTCAACCTGGCAGAGCTGCCCGAGAGCCGCGAGCTCCTCGCCGAGATGGCCGCGGCCATGTGGCGCGAGGTCAGGCGCACCGGCGACGACACCTTGGCCAAGGCGCAGTACGGGATGTTCAGGTTCGCCCCCGTCGGCCCCGAGGGCGTGAGCCAGGAGAATGCACACACGACCGTCTCGGCTCCGCTGAGCGAGCCAGGCGCTGCGAGGCACGGAGGAGAGGAAGAGGATGAGTGAGGCTGCGAGCATGTACCGTCCAGACTTCGGCCTGGCAGGCAAGGTCTGCGTGCTGACCGGAGGCACGGGCGTGCTGGGCGGCGTGATGGCACACGGCCTGGCGCTGGCGGGGGCCCGCGTGGCAGTGCTCGGCCGTCGTGCCGACAAGGCCGAGGAGGTCGCCGCTTCGGTCAGGGCGGCGGGAGGCGAGGCCATCGCCACAGCCGCCGACGTGCTCGACGAGGCCGGGCTGAAGGCGGTGCGCGCCAAGCTGCTGGCGGATTGGGGCTCGATCGACCTGCTGGTCAACGCGGCGGGCGGCAACCAGCCCGGGGCCACCCTCACGCCCAGCCAGACCACCTTCGATCTCGACAGCCAGGCCATGCGCCAGGTGATGGACCTCAACTTCTTCGGCACGTTCATGCCCATCCAGGTGTTCGCGGCGCCGATGGCCGAGCGCGGCTCGGGCGCGATCGTCAACATCTCCTCGATGGCAGCTATCCAGGCGATCACCCGCGTCGCCGGCTACTCGGGCGCCAAGGCCGCCGTCGACAACCTCACCAAGTGGCTGGCGACGACCTTCGCCAAGCAGCACGGTCCCGGTCTGCGGGTCAACGCGATCGCGCCGGGCTTCTTCGTGGCCGAGCAGAACCGCAGGCTGCTGCTCAACGAGGACGGCAGCCTGACGCAGCGCGGTCAGACGATCATCGACAACACGCCGATGGGGCGTTTCGGCGAGGCCGAGGAGCTGCTCGGTGCGCTCATCTGGCTGCTCTCGGACGCCAGCCGCTTCGTCACCGGCGTCGTCGTACCGATCGACGGCGGGTTCTCGGTGTTCTCGGGGGTCTAGGGCAGGTCTGCGCCAGCCCGAAGTCGGGTGCGGCTCAGCTCTCGCCGGCCTTCTCAGCCTCGTAGCGCGCCCTGAGCTCGGCGCTCATCGGGTAGCTGCCCTCGAGCGGCAGTCCGGCGAGGATCTGCTTCTCGATCCACGTCTCCTCGAGCTCCTTGGTGTACGCCTGCTCGGCGATCACCTCGGCGAGGTGACGCGGGATGACGACGACGCTCTCGTCGTCGCCGACGATCGCGTCACCGGCCCTGACGTGCACGCCGCCGCAGGTGATGGTCCGGTCGAGGTCCTCGGGGTGGTGCGCGATCAGGTTGGTGTTGGCGTTCATGCCGCTGGCGTAGCTGGGCATCTCCAGCGAGGCGATGAACGGCCCGTCGCGGAACGGCGCGTCGGAGACGATGCCGGCCGCGCCGCGCACCTGCATCCTCGCCACCAGCATGCCGCCCATCGTGCCGGCGCGCTGGTCGGCCCGCGCCTCGATCATCAGCACCTGGCCCGGCTCGATCTCCTCGGCGATGCGCCGCTGCGGGTTGGTCGGCAGCTTCCACAGCTCGAGCGTGTCGAGGTCCTCGCGCGAGGCCACGTAACGCAGCGTGCGGGCCACGCCCACCATGCGCGCGCCGCCCGGCCGCAGCCTGACGGTGTTGGCTACCACCTGGTTCCTGAAGCCGTGGATGTAGAGGACCGTCGCCAGGGTGGCGCTGCTGGTGCCGCGCAGGCGCTCGGCGGTGGTGGGGTCGAGAGGGCTGAGATCGGGCGTCACGACTATGCTCCGTTCGCCGCGTCGGCGGCCGGTGGGGTAGCGCTGTCCAAGTAACGACGACGCTCGGCGGCGATCTCCTCGGGCAAGGTAGGCGCCTCGAACGGGTAGCCGAGGTCGGCGTAGGGGAAGCCGTCGAGCTCGTTGGCCGCCCTGCCGGCGTCGCGCGGCGAGGCGTAATGAGCCCAGATGCCGTCGATCCTGCCTTCGGCATCGAAGGTGTACCACTCGGAGCCGCGGATCCTCTCCCCGACGCGCGGTTTGTGGTGCGTCCACTCGATGCACAGCTCATGGCCGTCGGTCACGAGCCTGTCGATCGTCCACTGCGAGCCCTTCTCGCGCACGAAGGTCAGCCACAGCCCGACGATGGCGTCGCGGCCGACGTACGGACCGCCGGTGTTCGGCGGGAACCAGTGCACGCAGCTCTCGGCGAGGACCGCCTCGAAGCGTTCGCGGCTGGCGGCGTTGCAGGCGTCGAAGTACGCCCTGACCGTGGCGCTCATGCGCTCGGCGCGGGACTCGTCGTACGGCTTCACGGCTGAACCGCCGGTCGCTCGATGCTTGGGGGCTTCATGGCTGCCACTAGTACCATGCAGGCGATGGACGATGGCGCGGCGAAGGAGCACCTGGACGCGATGAACGACGCGCCGTGCTGCGCGCCGGTCGCGCAGGCAGAGGCTCGCGCGCTGCAGCCCGCTAGGGACGCCGCGCCGGGGCCGTGCGGCAGGCGTGAGGCGGACGAGGGCGAGGTGGACAAGGGTGAGGCACACACCCGCGAGACGGACACCCTCGGCATGGTCGCCCTGCCGGGCGGCGCCTTCCTGATGGGCTCCAACGACCTCACGTTCCCGGCCGACCGCGAGGGGCCGGTGCGGCAGGTCGTCGTGCCGCCGTTCTGGATCGACGCGCACGCCGTCACCAACGCTGACTTCGCGCGCTTCGTGAACGACACCGGCTACCGGACCGAGGCGGAGCGCTACGGCTGGTCGTTCGTCTTCTACCAGTTCCTCGCGCCCGGCCACCCGCCGACGCGCGGCGTGGCGGCAGCGCCCTGGTGGCGCGAGGTGCACGGGGCGTACTGGAACGCGCCCGAGGGGCCAGGCTCGAGCATAGAGACCAGGCAGGATCATCCGGTGGTGCACGTCTCGTGGCACGACGCGGCTGCCTACGCGGCCTGGGCAGGCAAGCGCCTGCCGACGGAGGCCGAGTGGGAGTACGCCGCCAGGGGCGGGCACGAGCAGAGGACCTTCCCGTGGGGTGAGGCGTTGACCCCAGGTGGCCAGCACCGCTGCAACGTCTGGCAAGGGGAGTTCCCGCATCGCGACAGCGGCGAGGACGGCTACCGCGGCACCTGCCCGGTGGACGCGTTCCAGCCGAACGACTTCGGGCTGCGCAACATGGTCGGTAACGTCTGGGAGTGGTGTGTGGACCCTTGGCACGGCTCCGGAGAGCGGGTCATGAAGGGCGGCTCGTACCTGTGTCACGAGAGCTACTGCAACCGCTACCGCGTGGCGGCTCGGACTCACAGCTCGCCTGACAGCAGCACCGGGCACACCGGCTTTCGGTTAGCCGTTGACTACAAGGCGTAGGGTTCGCGTACTCCTGGGTCGTCTATCGGAAAGCCCTTGGTGTTGCGGGTCACGAACGCCGTTCTGCCGTCCTGCAACTGGCTACGCGATATCCTCGCGCTGATGCGTCCCGTTCTTCTCGTCACCGGCGCCATGGGTCGCGTCGGCACGGGCCTGCGCCCCTACCTCAGGACCAAGTACGACCTGCGCCTGCACGACAGGCTCCCGGTGACCGACCTCCAGCCTGGCGAGCAGGCCGCTCAGGGAGACCTCGCCGACTACGCCAGCGTGCTGAGCGCCGTGCGCGGGGTCGACGCCGTGCTGCACCTGGCCTGCGTGCACGGTCTGGAGCTGCGCTTCGAGGAGTCGCTGCAGGCGAACTTCCGCGGCACCATGACCCTGCTGGACGCCATGCGCACAGCCGGCATCGACCGCTACGTCTACGCCAGCAGCCACCACGTGCTCGGTACCCACGGCAGCCAGGGGCTCGAGCCACGGGCTGCGGACGCGCTCGACCTGGCCCCCGACGCCGTGTACGGGCTCGGCAAGGCGTTCGGCGAGCTGGCCAGCCGCATGTACGCCGAGCGTTACGGCATCAGGACGATGATGATCCGCATCGGCAACGCCGACCCGCAGGTCGGCGACGGCCGCTCGCTGCGGATGTGGACCAGCGCGAGGGACCTCGCCCAGCTCATCGACATCGGGCTGAGCGACGACCGCGTGACCTGCGACGTCGTCTACGGCGTGTCGCGCAGCCCACAGCCGCTGTTCGCCAACGCCCGCGCCGAGGAGCTCGGCTACCGGCCGGTCGACGACGCTGCGGAGAACCTCGCTCCAGGCTTCATCCCTTACGACCAGATGCCGCCGCACCTGGGACGGGACCGCATCGGCGGCGCCTACGCCGTGCGCGACCTGCCGACGCCCGCTGGCTCGCCCGAGGAGAGCGGCTCATCCGGGGAGCGCGGCGCAGCAGAGGAGACCACTGCGTGAAGATAGTCAACGTCGAGACGATGATCGTCGACATCCCGTTCGTCGACGGCGGCAAGGGCGAGGGCATCGGGCCCACCACCTGGAACAAGCTCGAGATCTGCCTCGTCAGGCTCGAGGACGAGCTGGGCAACGTCGGCTGGGGCGAGGGCTTCGGCTACTTCGTGACCGATGCGACGAAGGCCGTCATCGACAGGATGATCGCGCCGCTGCTGGTGGGATCGATCATCACCGACATCCCCGCCTGGAACCTCGCGACGCAGCGCCGGCTGCACCTGTTCGGGCGCTACGGCGTCACCATGTACGCCATCTCCGGCGTCGACACGGCTCTCTGGGACCTGCGAGCCAAGCGCGAGGGCGTGCCGCTGCACCGCCTGTTGACATCGGAGGGCTCGCCGGCTGTCGCCGGTGCCCCAACCGACCCGAAGCCCGTCTCGTTCTACGCCAGCCTGGTGCGCTACGCCGACTCCAGCATCGCCCCGCGCGTGTGCGAGAGGGCGCTGGCCGACGGCTTCACCGATCTGAAGCTGCACGAGATCGCCCTGCCGGAGATCGAAGCCTGCCGCCGCGCTGTCGGCGACGGCGTTCCTATCTCGGTCGACGTCAACTGCAACTGGACGCCTCAGCAGTCGCTGGAGGCCGTCCCCGAGCTGATCGAGCTCGGCGCGAGCTGGCTCGAGGAGCCGACCTTCCCGCCCGAGGGCTTCGCGCGTCTGGCCGGGCTGCGCGGGCGGGGGTTGACGATCGCCGCGGGGGAGAACTGGTGTACCTCGGTGCAGTTCGCGGCGGCGCTGGAGGCGGGCGCCGTCGACCTGGCACAGCCGAGCGTCACCAAGGTCGGCGGCGTCACCGAGTTCGTCAAGGCCGCGGAGGTCTGCGTCGCTGCTGGCATCGATCTGGAGCCGCACTGCCCGTACTTCGGGCCGGGCATGTTCGCCAGCCTGCACCTCGCCGCTGCCATCCCCAGTGTCAGGCAGCTCGAGTGGCTGTACGTCGAGCCCGACGCCTGGCTGGCGCCGTTCGATCACCTGCGCAGCGGCGGGTGGTTGTCCGTGCCGGAAGGGCCCGGCAGCGGTTTCGCCCCCGACATGGCCGTGCTGCAGCGTTACCGGAGGGCGTGAGCGCCGCGGCTCGACCTAGTCCAGACCCCTTGCGGCTTCTCGGGGGCCTAGGGAGCTAGCGGTTCACGCCGTTCGGCAGAGCGTCTCGCGCGGCTCCGTGCCGCAGCT
>CAYYOK010000025.1:0-34500 GCA_964473205.1 uncultured bacterium
CTCGCGCGTCAGGGCGAGCCCCGAGCTGACGCCGAGCCGCTCGGCGCGCAGCCTCACCTGGGCCGTCGACTCCTCGCCGGCTACGTAGAGCACGGTGCCGCCGGCTGCGGCCAGGTTGCGGGCCAGTTGCAGCAGCAGCGTCGACTTGCCGATGCCCGGCTCGCCGGCCAGCAGCACGGCCGAGCCGGCCACCCAGCCGCCGCCGAGGACGCGATCGACCTCGGCCTCGCCCGAGCTGCGACGTGTCAGGCGCGCGTCCGCCACCTCCGCGATGTCGACCAACGCCAACGGCGCCTGCAGGACCGCGGCGGAGCTAGGGCCGGTGGTGGGGCTGCCGATGCGCGGCTCGAGCGTGCCCCAGGCGCCGCAGCGTGGGCAGCGGCCCATGGCGAAGGGGCTCACGGCGCCGCAGGACGAACAGACGTGGTCGGTCACCGTGCGTGCCACTTAGGCGCGCACCTCGGCCGTTTCCATGGGAGCAAGCGTAGCGCCTGGAGCCGGGCGCGAGCGTGTCGGGTTCGGCATCTGCCGGGCGGCTCTTGGCGTCAGAGGATCGGGACGGGCCTGGCGAAGACGGCCTTGCCGCTCTCGATCGTCACCAACAGCGGCTCTTCGGAGCCGTGGGCGAGGATCTCGGAGGAGAGCGGGTCCTCGATGTGCTCGCGGATGACGCCGCGGAGCGGGCGGGCGCTCTCGCCGCGAGGGAGCTGCTCGACGAGGAAGCTGGCCACCTCCTTCGAGAACGTCACCTGGATGCCGCGTCCGGCCAGCTCGCGCTGGATGTCGTCGAGCATCTGGCCGGCGATGATGAGCACGTCCTCGCGGTTGAAGACGTCGAAGACGATGACCTCGTCGAGGCGGTCGAGGAACTCGGGGCTGAAGATGCCCTTGAGCTCGGACTCCTGGCTGACCGATTCCTGGAACCCCACCGAGGCGCCCTTGTTGTAGCCGGTGTTGCTGGTCATGATCAGGATCACACGGCGGAAGTCGACCGTGCGGCCGAGGCCGTCCGTCAACCGACCGTCATCCAGCACCTGCAGGAACGTGTTGTAGATGTCGGGATGCGCCTTCTCGACCTCGTCGAGCAGCACCACGCTGAACGGCTGCCGACGAACTGCTTCGGTGAGACGGCCGCCCTGCTCGTGCCCGACGTAGCCGGGAGGGGCGCCGATCAGCTTGGACAGCGAGTGCGACTCCTGGAACTCGCTCATGTCGATGCGCACCAGCGAGCGCTCGCTGCCGAACAGCTCGACGGCGAGCTGCTTGGCGAGGAAGGTCTTGCCGATGCCGGATGGCCCTACGAACAGGAACGAGGCGGCGACCCTGGTGCGGCCGCCGAGGCCGACGCGCGCGCGCCTGAGCGCCGCCGCCAGCGCCTTGATGGCGCGGGCCTGGCCCACCACCGAGCGCTGGAGATTCTCCTCGATGCCGGCGAGCTTGCTGTCGTCGCGCTCGTCGACGTAGATGCCGCCCCAGGAGTCCACCACGGCCTCGATGTCCTCGCGGCTGACGACAGGGGTGCCGTCCGGTTCCTCGACCACCGGGAAGCCGAGCGACTTGTTGAGCCTGGTGCGCGAGGCGGCCTCATCTATAAGGTCTATGGCCTTGTCGGGGAAGTTGCGGCCCGGCAGGCTGCGCTCGCCGTAACGGACCGCCATCTCGAGCATCTCGCGCGGGATGACGACGCCGTGATGCGCCTCGTACTTCTCGCGCAGGCCCACCAGGATCTGCAGGGACTCGGCCGGGCTCGGCTCGAGCACGATCACTGGCTGGAAGCGCCGCTCGAGAGCGGCGTCCTTCTCGATGTAGCGGTGGTATTCGCCGGTGGTCGTGGCGCCGATGACCTGCACCTCGCCACGCGACAGCGGCGGCTTGAGGATGTTGGCGGCGTCGAGCGTGCCCTCGGCTCCACCGGCGCCGACGAGGGTGTGAAGCTCGTCGATGAACGCCACCACGCGCGAGTTGCGCAGCTCCTCGATGATCTGGCGCAGGCGCTCCTCGAACTCGCCGCGGTACTTGGTGCCGGCCACGACGTTGCTCAGGTCTATCGACAGCACGCGGACGTTGAGCAGGTTGGGCGGCACGCGGCCCTCGATGATCGCCTGCGAGAGGCCCTCGACGATGGCGGTCTTGCCCACGCCGGGCTCGCCGATCAGCACCGGGTTGTTCTTGGTGCGGCGCGACAGGATCTGGATGACGCGGCGGATCTCCTCGGTGCGGCCGATCACGGGGTCGAGCTTGCCGTCGCGGGCCTCGCGGGTGAGGTCCCTGGCGTACTCGTCCAGGAACGGGGTGTTGGCGGTCTCGGCCTGGTTCTTCGGGTCGGCAGCGGCCATGATGCGCCACCTGACCGTATCGACGTCGCGGGTGAGCTCGTGGAGCACGCGGTAGGCGACGCCGTCGCCCTCGCGGATGATGCCGAGCAGGATGTGCTCGGTGGCGATGACGTTGCTGCCGAGGCTGCGTGCTTCGGAACCGGCCAGCTCCATCACGCGGCGCGCGCGCGGGGTGATGCTGGCGGACTCGTTGCGCGGCAGGCCGTCGCCGCGGCCGACCATCTGCTCGACCTGGGCTCGGAACACCTCGAGCGAGGCGCCGAACTCGGTCAGCAGCTTGCTGGCCGTGCCGCCCTCTCGCATGAGTCCGAGCAGCAGGTGCTCCGGCCCGATCATGACGTGGCCGAGCTTGCTGCTCTCCTCGCGCGCGAAGTGGAACACCAGCCTGGCGCGATCGTCGTAACGATTCACCGGCTTGCCCCCTGGCTGCGCGGGGCAGGAGGGACCAGAATGCGAGTCGGGCGCCGCGTGGGCATGGTGCTATAGTACCCGCCTGACGCGAAACCCGGCACGACATTGGTTACGCTTCGAGGCCGCGGTGTTGAGCGTCGTTTCACTCTCGCCCTAAGGAAGCTCATGCTGCTACAAGAGATGCTCTTCAGTCTCGACCGGTTCTGGTCAGATCGCGGCTGCGTCATCGCGCCGCCGTACGACACCGAGGTCGGGGCCGGCACCTTCTACCCGACGACCTTCTTCCGTGCGCTCGGACCTGCGCCCTGGTCGGTGGCCGGCATCGCGCCCAGCCGGCGCCCCGCCGACGGCCGTTACGGCGAGAACCCCTACCGCTTCCAGTACTTCTACCAGTACCAGGTGCTGCTGAAGCCGTCGCCGCTCGACGTGCAGCAGGTCTACCTCGACTCGCTCTACCAGCTCGGGATCCGCGCCGAGGACCACGACATCCGCTTCGTCGAGGACAACTGGGAGTCGCCGACGCTGGGGGCCTGGGGTCTCGGCTGGCAGGTCGACATGGACGGCATGGAGATCACCCAGTTCACCTACTTCCAGCAGGTCGGCGGGCTCGAGTGCCGGCCGGTGTCGGTCGAGCTCACCTACGGCCTCGAGCGCCTGGCGATGTACCTGCAGGGCGTCAGGCACGGCTTCGACGTCGAGGTCGCGCGCGGCGTCACCATCGGCGACCTGCGCCGTGACTTCGAGGTGCAGCAGTCGACCTACAACTTCGAGGCTTCGGATCCTGACCTGCAGCGCCTTCTCTTCGAGCGCTTCGAGCAGGAGGCCAAGCGGCTCCTGGAGCTCGAGCTGATCTACCCAGCCTACGAGTTCGTGCTCAGGTGCTCGCACGCGTTCAACCTGCTCGACACGCGCGGCGTACTGTCTCATACGGAGCGTCAGGTTTATGTGCAGCGCGTCAGGCGTCTGGCGGAAGCGAGCGCCAAGGCCTACCTCGCCACCGGCACCGACGCCGGCGGGAAGCCGGCCGCAGCCGCGGCGGGGGCCTGAGGTGGCCGACGCGCTCGGTTCGGCTCGCGACCTGCTGTTCGAGATCGGCACCGAGGAGCTGCCCAGCTGGTACGTGGACGAGGGCGCCGATGCTCTGGCGATCCTGGTAAAGGAGCGGCTTTCGGCCGCCGGGTTCGCGCCCGCCAGCGTCGTCGCCTACGGCACCCCGCGCCGGCTGGCGGCTCTGGCGTCGGGCGTGCCCGAGCGCAGCGCCCGCTCGAGCGAGGCCCGGCGCGGGCCCAGCGCCGCCGTGGCGTTCGACGCGGACGGCGCTCCGACGCGCGCTGCCATCGCGTTCGCGACCGCCAACGGCGTGGACCCTGCGGCGCTGGAGGTGCGCGAGACCGAACGCGGCGCTTACGTCTACGCCGTAGTGGAGGTAGGTGGCGAGGCTGCCGCCGACGTGCTCGGGTCGCTGCTGGCGGGGATGGTCGCCGACCTGCCCGCGCCACGGAAGATGCGCTGGGCCGACGAGCCGACGGCTTTCGTCAGGCCCGTCGCATGGCTCCTGGCTCGCTTCGGCGAGGAAGCGCTGAGGTTCTCGGCCGCCGGAGTCGAAGCCGGCGCGGTCTCGTACGGACACCGCTTCCTGGCGCCTGGGTCCGTGACCGTTGCGAGCCCGGCCGACTACCTGCCTGCCCTGATGGCGGCCAAGGTCAACGCCGACAGGTCGGCGCGTCGCCGGCAGGTCGCCGAGGCCGTCGCGGATCTGGCCGCGACCGCAGAGCTGACGCCGTTGCAGGACGACACGCTGCTGAGCGAGGTCGCCAACCTGATCGAGTGGCCGTTCCCGGTGCTCGGCTCGTTCGAGGAGTCGTACCTGGAGCTGCCAGAAGAGGTGCTCAGCACCGTGATGATCAAGCACCAGCGCTACTTCCCGACGCGCGCCGCGTCCGGAAGGCTGGCGCGTCACTTCGTGGCCGTCGCGAACAACGCCGTCACGGAGGAGTCGGTGGTGCGAGACAACTACGAGCGCGTGCTGGCTGGCCGCCTCTACGACGCCGGCTTCTTCTGGCGCTCCGACCGCAGCAAGAGCCTGTCGCAGCACGCCTGGGCGCTCTCCGGCATCGCGTTCCAGCGCGACCTCGGCACGATGGCCGACAAGATCGCCAGGGTCGGCCTCGGGGCGGCGTCGCTGGCCGACGCCCTGGAGCTCGGCGAGAACGACCGCGAGGTCCTGGAGCGCGCCCTGCCGCTGTTCCGAGCCGACCTCGCCTCCGAGATGGTGTTCGAGTTCCCCGAGCTGGAGGGCACGATGGCGCGGGCGTACGCGCTGGCAGAAGGTCTGCCGGCTGGCGTCGCCGACGCCCTGCGCGACGGCGTGCTGCCTCGCGGCCAGGGTGGGGAGCTGCCGCTCACGCCGGCAGGCGCCGCCATCGCGGTGGCCGACAGGCTCGACAAGCTCGTCGGCTTCTTCGCGATCGGCAAGCGCCCCAGCGGCTCGGCCGACCCGTTCGCTTTGCGCAGGGACGCGCTCGCCGTCGCGCGCATCACCACGGCGCGCGGCTGGACGGCGCCGCTCGCCCTCATCGTCGAGGCGGCCGCCGGCGCATTCCAGGGCGCCGAGGTCACGGTCTCCAGCGAGACGCAGGCCGAGGTCGTCGAGTTCCTGTGGGACCGCATCCAGGCGCTGCTGGTAGACCACGGCTACAGCGTCCCGGTCGTCAGGGCCGCCGTTCACGGCAGCGCTACGCCGCTGGGCGCGGGGCGCCGCGCGGTGCTCCTCGCCGAGCTGGTCGAGCGCGCCGAGTTCGCCGACCTGATGGCGCTCTACAAGCGCGCCGCCAACCTGGCGTCAAAGGCTCCTGCCTTCCTGGACGCGCCGGTGCGCGGCCTGTTCACCGAGCCGCAGGAGGCGCCGCTGCTCGACGCGTTGCCCGCTGCGCAAGACGGCGTCGAGCGCCTGCTCGACCTCGTCAGCGACGCTCTGCCGGCCTTCGATATCGAGGACATGCCGCGGCCCGCCCTCGGCGGTCTCGAGGAGCCTCTCGCCGCGATCCTGGCTCTCAAGGCTCCGCTCGACGCCTTCCTCGACGGGGTGCTGGTGATGGCGGAGGAGAAGGCGCTGCGCGACAACCGCCTGGCGCTGCTCAAGGCCGTGGTGGATGCGCTCAAGCGGCTTGGGGCGTTGGAGCAGTTGGGCGGCTGAGCTTCCGGCGGGGTACAGGTACTCTTCGCGTACCCCTACCCTAGGCTCGAACCTAGAAGGCAGGAGGCACCCGGGCCAGTCAAGTCCGGGTGCCTCCTGCTTACGACTCGCTGGTGCCGAAGGTGGGACTTGAACCCACACGTCCTTGCGGACACATGACCCTGAATCATGCGCGTCTACCGATTCCGCCACTTCGGCAGGCGCCAGCGAAGAAGGAGTCTAACACAGAGTCGACACGCAGTCGCGAGCCTGAGCGCGACCGGCGACGGTCTCACAGGTAGCATGCGGCATGCGATCCAGTGCTGACGACCGAGCCAGGGTGGCCTTGGTGACCGGAGGCGCCAGCGGCATCGGTCTAGCGTGCGCCAAACGGCTCGCGGCCGATGGGCTCGAGGTCGCGATCGTCGACCTGCCGGCGAGCCGCGGCGCCGAGGTGGCCTCCGAGCTAGGCGCGCCGTTCGTGGCGGCCGACCTGACCGAGGGCGGCGCCTGCCGGGCGGTGGTGGAGGAGGTCGTCTCCAGCCTCGGAGCGCTCGACGTGTTGATCTGCAACGCCGGCTACCAGCACATCGACGCGCTGCCAGAGTTCCCCGAGGAGCGCTGGCGCCACATGCTCGAGCTGATGCTCACGGCGCCCTTCCTCCTGACCAAGCACGCTTGGCCGTGGCTGACGCGCACGCGGCACGGGCGCGTCGTTCACGTCGGCAGCGCCCACAGCCTCACCGCCAGCCCGTTCAAGGCGGCGTACGTGAGCGCCAAGCACGGCGTCGTGGGGCTCGCCCGCACCACCGCCTTGGAGGGCGGCGCGCACGGGCTCACCTGCAACGTCGTCGCGCCGGCCTACGTGCGCACGCCGCTGGTCGAGAAGCAGATGGCCGACCAGGCCCGCACGCGCGGCATCGAGCCGAGCGAGGTGGAGGAGAGGGTGTTCCTCGAGAACGTCGCGGTGAAGAGGCTGCTCGAGCCGGAGGACGTGGCGGGGCTGGTCAGCTACCTGGTCTCCGAGGCCGCGTGGGGCGTGACCGGCAGCGTGCACAGCATCGACCTGGGCTGGACGGCGCGCTGAAGCGCGGCGCGCTGAAGCACGGCGCGCTGAAGCGCGGGACGCCGGAGCCAGCCGCCGAAGCCGGGCACACCGAGGCAGGACGCGCCGAAGCCCCGGGCCTCACGCTCGATCGACGAACACCCCGTCGCGCTGGAACACCTCGCCGTCGAGGGTCACCTCGCCGCCCTGCCTGAGGTCGCAGATCAGGTCCCAGTGGATGGTGCTCTCGTTCCTCCCGCCGGTCTCCGGGTACGACGAGCCCAGGGCGAGGTGGACGGTGCCCATGATCTTCTCGTCGAACAACGTCTTCATCGTCGGTACGGTGATGTTTGGGTTGGTGCCAACGCCCAGCTCGCCCAGGTAGCGCGCGCCGCGGTCGGCGGCCAGTTGCGCGTCGAGGATCTCCTGGCCGCGCTCCGCCGTGGCCTCGACCACCTGGCCGCGTTCGAAGCGCAAGGTCACGCCCTCCACCAGGCCGCCGCGCACGAAGCTCGGGACCGTGAACCGGATGACGCCCTCGGCGCTGTCCTCGATCGGGCCGCTGAAGACCTCGCCGGACGGCATGTTGCGCTTGCCGTCGGAGTTCGCCCACTTGCGGCCGGCGACGTTCAACCGCAGGTCGGTGCCGGGCCCGACGATCCGCACCTCAGCAGCCCGCTCCAGCCTGTCCGCCCACTGCTGCTGCCTTCGTCCCAGCTCGCGCCAGCGCTCCGCCGGATCGTCGTCGTACAGGAACATCGCGCCGAACACGAAGCGCTCGTAGGCGTCGGTGCTCATGCCGGCTTCTTGCGCCGAGGCGGCGGTGGGGTAGAGGGTCCCGACCCAGCGGGCGCGCTCGACGCGCTCGCGCTGGACCGCGTGCATGCGCCGCTCGACGCGGGTCTGCTTGGTACCGTCCATCCCGGCGAGGAAGCGCGAGTTCTCGGTCGCGCTGACGCGGACGTACGCGTCCATCGCTTTCATCTCGGCGAGCTGCAGGTCGGCCGGTGAGGAGATCAAGCCCTCGACCGCCAGCTCGAGCAGGTCGGCTGCCTGCTCGGGATAGCTCAGGCGCAGGAACGGCTCTGCGCCTGCGGCCAGCACGGAGCGGTAGAGGGAGCGCGCCAGCGGCAGCGCGGCGGTATCGACCTGGAGCATCACCTTCTCGCCAGTCTTGACGTCGGTGCAGTAGGTGGTGAGCAGGTCGGCGTAGCGCTCGAGCAGCGGGTGGATCATGCCCGGGAAGGTAACACCTATCATGATGAGCGTGAGCCAGGGCGAGCGCCTTCAGAAGATCATCTCCAGCGCCGGCATAGCCAGCCGCCGCAAGGCGGAGGAGATGATCCTCCAAGGGCGGGTGACGGTGGACGGCCGGCGCGCCACCCTCGGCCAGCGCGCGGGGCCTGAGCAGGTCGTGCGCGTCGACGGCAAGGTCGTCGCGGTCAACGTGCAGCACGTCACCTACGCGCTGAACAAGCCGATAGGGGTCGTGAGCACCGCCTCTGACGAGCGCGGCCGCACCGGCGTCCTCGACCTCGTGCCCAAGCAGCGGGGGCTTCACCCGGTAGGCCGCCTCGACCGCGACTCCGAGGGCCTGATCCTCCTGACCACCGACGGCGACCTGACCCTGCGCCTGACCCACCCCCGCTACCAGCACGAGAAGGAGTACCGGGTGTGGTGCAAGCAGGGCGCGCTCGGGCCGGTGGCGCTGTCGAAGCTGATGAAAGGCGTGACGCTCGACGACGGGGCGGCGCGGGCCGTCGCGGCGCGGCCCGCTCCGGGAGGCGCCGTCATCGTCCTCGCCGAGGGGCGCAACCGGCAGCTCAGGCGCATGCTCGCCGAGGTCGGGTACGAGGTCGAGCGTCTGCTGAGGACGCGCGTCGCCAGCGTGGAGCTCGGCCGACTGGAGCCGGGTCGGTGGCGCGAGCTGACGCCGAAAGAGCTCGCGGGGCTCGGGTATACTCCGCGGTGAACGTTCGCCGGACGCCGCGTCGTCTCGTTCGATGCACGCGCGCCGGCCCGCCGCAGAGAGAAGACGAGGTACCGGCTTGAGCCCCACGACCACCTTCGCCCTCGGGGGCGGAAAAGTCCAGATCTCCAAGGCCGAGATCGAGGAACGCGTCGCCGAGCTAGGGCGTGAGATCGCGGCCGACCATCAGGGCCAGGACCTGCAGCTGATCTGCGTCCTCAACGGCGCGTTCGTGTTCATGGCCGACCTGGTGCGCGCCATCGATCTGCCCCTGACCGTCGACTTCCTCTCGGTCTCGAGCTACGGCTCCGAGACGAAGACGAGCGGCCAGGTCAAGCTGGTGAAGGACCTCGACCGCAGCATCAAGGGCAGGCACGCGATCCTCGTCGAGGACATCGTCGACACCGGCCTGACGATGCAGTACCTGCTCGGCTACCTGCAGGCGCACGAGCCCGCCTCGCTGAAGGTCGCGGCGCTCCTGTCCAAGCCGTCGAGGCGCCGCGTCGAGGTGCCCGTCGACTACCTCGGCTTCACCATCGACGACGCCTTCGTCTACGGCTACGGGCTCGACGTCGACCACCGCTACCGCAACCTGCCGTTCGTCACCAGCCAAAGCGACTCGTGACCACCCGCAGGCGGCTAGGTCTGATCGCGCTGCTGGCCTTGACCGCCGCGCTGGCGGGACTGGCGGTGTCGGAGGCTCTGCGCGACACCACCCCTCCGCAGATCTACTTCGAGGTCCCGGACGGGGGCCGCCTGGCCCACAGGTCGGTCCTGGACCTGCTGATCAGCGCCGACGAGCCCGTCAGCTACACGGTCGAGTACGCCGGCACCGTTCACGAGGCCGTGGCGCTCGACAACACCTTCTCGCTGACAGTCGAGGCGGGGCGGCATCTCGTCAGCATCGCCGCCGTCGACGGCGCGGGCAACCGCACCGACGCCTCGTTCGAGCTGACCGGCGTCGCCGAGCCGCGGCTCACGCTGGCGGCCGCCCCACAGCTGCTGTCGGGCGACCCGCTCGGCGTCAGGCTCACCTGGGGTCCGCCCGAGGGCCTCGGCGCGGAGGCGACGGCCGCCGTCGTCGGCAGCCGCATCCTGCTGGCCGGCGAGGAGCTGCCGACCCTGCCCGTCTCGTCCCGCAGCCTGCCGGCCGGGGACGAGCGCGTCCTGGCCGGTGCGGGCATCGAAGCGATGGCGCCGACACCGCTCGTCGTCGAGCGCACCGAGCTGCTGCTGGAGGCGCTGGTCGAGGACGAGTACGGACGCGTCACCCGCGCGCTCCAGACCGTCGTGCTCGACCCCCTGCCGGTCACCGTCGAGCAGCTCAGGATCTCGAACGAGGTCTTGGCGGTGATCACGCCCGCAGGCCGAGAGCTCGAGGCCGCTACCTGGGCCGATGCGACGGCCAAGATGGTCGAGCAGCCGCTCTGGGCCGAGCCGTTCTTGATGCCGATAACCGGCGTGTTCACCAGCGGTTTCGCCGATGCCAGGCGCTACGTGGTCGGCGGACCCGTCTCGTTCCACAACGGCCTCGACCTCGCCTCACCGACCGGCACGCCGGTGACCGCCACGAACTCGGGCACGGTGCTGATCGCCGGCGCCTACCCGATCAAGGGCGGCTGGGTGATGATCGACCACGGGGCGGGCGTCGCCAGCCACTACTTCCACCTCTCCAGCGTGGGGGTCGCCGTGGGCCAGGTCGTCGAGCGCGGCGAGATCATCGGCGAGGTCGGCTCGACCGGCCTCTCGACCGGTCCTCACCTGCACTGGGAGATGCGCGTGCACGGCGCACCTAGCAGCCCGATGGCGTGGGTCGACAGGACGTTCCCATGAGAGCGCTCGGGATCGGCGTGCTCGTCGCCGCGACCCTCGCGCAGGTCGCCGTGGCTCAGGATCCGAGACCCATGCTCCCTCCCGACCAGGGCGTCTGGTACCAGGTGTTCGTACGCAGCTTCCAGGACTCCGATGGCGACGGCGTCGGAGACCTCAACGGCGTCAGGCAGCGCCTCGGCTACCTCGCCGAGCTCGGTGTCACCGGCATCTGGCTGACCCCGATCCACCCGAGCCCCAGCTACCACGGCTACGACGTCTCCGACTACGTGGCCGTCAACCCCGAGTTCGGGACGCTCGAGGACCTCAGGGCCCTGCTCGATGACGCGCACGCGCTCGGCATCCGCGTGATCATCGACTTCATCCCGAACCACTCCTCCTCCAGCCATCCATGGTTCCTGGCATCGGCCGCGGGAGACCCTCGCTACCGCGACTACTACGTCTGGTCGTCCGATCCGCCGCCGTGGCGCGGGACGCGCGGCAACAACGCCTGGCACGCCTCGCCGGGCAGCGGGACCGGCGGTGACCAGTACCTCGGCCTGTTCTCGGGCGGCATGCCGGACCTCAACCACCGCAACCCCGCCGTCGTCGACGAGTTCGTGTCCATCGCGCGCTTCTGGCTCGACCTCGGCGTCGACGGCTTCCGCATCGACGCGGTTCAGCACGTCATCGAATCGGAGAGCGGCCAGATCTCCAACACGCCCGAGAACTACCGCTGGCTGGCCGGGTTCCTCGCCGCGGTCAAGCGCTTCGCTCCCGACGCGCTGTTCATGGCCGAGACCTGGACCGAGATGCCGGCGATAATCCGCTACCACACCGAGTCGAACCTCGGCATGTCCTACGACTACCCGCTGTGGAGCGACCTTCTCGGTGCCATCCACTCGCGCTCCGCGGCCGACCTGGCGTTCACGATCGCGCAGGAGCAGGCTCTGTACCCGCCTGGCGCCTGGCGCGGCACCTTCCTGTCCAATCACGACCAGGTGCGCCACGCCACCCAGCTCTCGCTGCCGAGGCGCGACGAGAGGCGCCTGAAGCTCGCCGCCGGCCTGCTGCTGACCCTGCCGGGCACGCCGTTCGTCTACTACGGCGAGGAGATCGGCATGGTCGACGGCCCCGGCACCGGCGACGTGCCCAAGCGCACGCCGATGCGCTGGGAGGAGCAGGGGCCCGGCTTCGGCTTCACCGGTGGCACGCCCTGGACCGACGGGGGAGACGCGATCGCAGGCGTCGGAGTAGCCGAGCAGCTCGCCGACCCGACCTCGCTGCTGTGGACGTACCGGCGGCTGATCGCGCTGAGGCGCATCCACCCGGCGCTCTACGGGCCGCATGCCGAGCCGCTGAGCGCTGGCCCGCGCTCGCTGCTGGTCGTAAGGCGCGAAGGGGGTGGCGAGACGCTCTACGTCGTCGCCAACCTCGCCGCGCAGGGTGCCGAGCTGGACCTCGCCGGCCTCGGTTTGGAGAGCGCCGTCGACGTGCTCAGCTCGGAGTCGTTCGACGCCGCCTCCGGCCCTGTGACGATGGCTGGCCTCACGCTGCGCGTGCTGCGGCCGTAGAGCCGCGCGTGAGCCGCGGCGGCCGGCCAGTCGCCGTGCGCGCCGTGGCCGACGCGAAGCGACTTATACTTGTCCGTTATGACCGACCAGCGTAAGCGCGCGCGCGTCCTCTCGGGCGTCCAACCCACTGGCGTGCTCCACCTAGGCACCTACGTCGGCGCGCTCTCGCAGTGGGCCGCGCGCCAGGACGAGCGCGCCAACGTGTTCTGCGTCGTCGACCTGCACGCCCTCACCATCCCCGAGGCCGTCGATCCCAAGCGGCTGCGCGAGCAGTCCCGCAGCGTCGCGGCGCTCTACCTGGCGGCCGGCATCGACCCTGAGAAGAGCATCGTGTTCGTGCAGTCGGACGTGCACGAGCACGCCGAGCTCAGTTGGCTGCTCAGCTGCGTCACGCCGCTCGGCTGGCTCTACCGCATGACCCAGTTCAAGTCGAAGTCCGAAGGCCGCGAGAGCATCGGCACCGGCCTCCTGACCTACCCGGTGCTGCAGGCGGCCGACATCCTGCTGTACGACGCCGACTTCGTTCCGGTCGGCGAGGACCAGGTGCAGCACGTCGAGATCACCAGGGACATCGCCATCCGCTTCAACAACCTGTTCGGTGAGGTCTTCACGCTCCCGAAGGCCGAGATCCCCAAGGTCGGCGCGAGGATCATGGGCTTGGACGACCCGACGCAGAAGATGTCGAAGAGCATCGAAGCCGAGCGACCCGGCCATGCGATCAACCTCCTCGACGACCCCAAGACGCTCAAGAAGAGCATCATGTCCGCCGTCACCGACTCCGAGCGCGAGGTGCGCTTCGAGCACGCCTCGCCCGGCGTGCGCAACCTGCTCACGATCTTCCACGTGCTCTCCGGTCGCCCGCTGGCCGACATCGAAGCCGAGTTCGAGGGCGCCGGCTACGGGCCGCTGAAGCGCGCGCTGGTCGAGGTCGTCGCGGGCGCGCTGGCCCCGCTGCAGGAGCGCTACAACGATCTGATGACCGACCCTGCGCGCCTCGACGGCATCCTCGAGGACGGCGCCGCGCGTGCCAGAGCCATCGCGAGCCGCACCCTGCAACGAGCCAAGGAGGCGATGGGGGTTGGGTGATCGCGGGGCAGGACACCTGCCTGAGGCCGCCCCTCCCACGCTCATCTTCCTCTTCCTCGACGGCGTCGGCCTCGGCGTGTCCGATCCCGCGATCAACCCGTTCGCGGTCGCCGACGCCAAGTTCACGACCGCGCTGTTGGGCGGCCCACTAGTAGCCGACACGCCGTCCAAGACCGAGCGCGGCTTGGTGTACAGAGCAATCGACGCCACGCTCGGCCACGCCGGCCTGCCGCAGTCGGCGACGGGCCAGACGGCCCTACTCACGGGCACCAACGCCGCCGACCTGATGGACGGCCACTACGGACCGTGGCCCGGACCGACGCTGCTGGCCGAGTTGGCCAAGGGCAACCTCTTCCACACCGCCCAGGCCGCGAACGGCGCCGCGCTCGCCAACGCGTACCCGCCGCGCTACTTCGAGCACGCTCGCGGGCGCAGGCTGCGCCTCAACGCGATGGCCGCCGCGGCCGTCGCCGCCGACGTGCCCCAGAGGGATCTCGCCTACTACGAGCGAGGCGAGGCGATCGCGGTGGACCTCAGGGGGGCCTACTTCCAGTCACTCGGACATCGCGGCACCGACCCCGCCGACAGCGCGGCGAGCCTGCTGTCGCTGGCGCGCGGCACGACCCTGACGGTGCTCGACGTGTGGCTGACCGACACGGTCGGACACGCGCGCGATCATCGCGGCGCCGTCGAGCTGATCGAGCTCCTCGACGCGTTCCTCGCCGCGCTCGCCGCCGACCTGGGCGACGTCACTCTGCTGCTGACCTCGGATCACGGCAACCTCGAGGACCTCGGCAGCAAGACGCACACCCGGAACCGGGTGCCGCTGCTCGCGCTGGGAATCGAGGCGGTCGCTTTCGCGAGCTGTACCTCGTTGCTGGACGTGGCTCCAGCGGCTAGGGCGATGTGGGGCTCGGGTCGTCTCGCGGATGGCTCGGCCGGCGGCTCAGGCTCCTAGGATGATCACGGCGGCTTCGTACCACGCGCCTACCAGCAGCAGTAGCAGCGCCAGGCTGAGCATCGAGACGAGCTTGCGCAGCCCGATGCCGTAACCGCCCAGGCCGCGACGCCAGACGGTGGCGAGCAGCATGCCGCCTCCGGCGACGACGATGAAGTAGGCGGTCAGCTCCAGCAGCAACAGCACCCCGAGCATCAGGTACTCGCCTGCGCCGCCGCCGGCCAGCAGGCCGAACGGCACCCCTTGCACGAAGAACGAGAAGCCGGCGAAGAGGTAGGCGGGCACGCCGAACAGCAGCGCGAGAGTGAACGTGACCGAGACGGTCACGACCACGAAGTTCTGGTAGAAGGTCGTTGCGGCTGCGCGAGGCACGTCGCCGGAGCCGTACGCCGCGGTCGCGCCCACGCTGGTGATCGCGGTGTCGAGCACCTCGATGATGGCCTCGTCGCAGCTCTCGGGCAGCTGCGACCCGCTGAGCGCGCCCAGCCCGAACAGGGCGTAGAGGCTCACCAGCGTCACGACGACGAGGCGGCGATGCTCCCGCACCGCCCGCATGGCGGCGCCCAAACCCCTGCGCATCAGCGAGCCGACCCTGAACAGCCCCAAGGCGACGAGCAGCGTCAAGGCGATGAACGCCCACGCCGCCGACGGGGTCTGAAGCCAGGCGCGCACGCCGCTCAGCTCGCTCAGCGAGCGGAAACCGACCCGCTCCGCCTGCCACCCACCGTCGGTCTGGCGCACGCGGACCTCGACGACGTCGAGCTGGTCGCCGGGCCTGACCGCGGCGTAGGTGAAGACGCGGAGCGAGGGGTCCTCGCTCGGCTGCTCGAGCCGGTCGTCCAGCCTCACGGTCGTGCCCGCTGGCGGGGGAGGCCTCGAGACCAACCCCGGCAGCTCGCGGCACAGCTCCTCGGGGCCGAGCGCCGACAGCCGGTCGAGCGAGATGCTAGGGCTGGTCAGCCAGTCGTTGACGGCGGCGTCGGCGACAGACTCGGCGCCCATGCCGGGAAGCGGCTCTGCGTCGGCGTCGGGAAGCTCGGTGACGTCGGTATCGAGAGGCTGCGCGCTGCCGCTGCCCTGGGACTGGGTCGGGTCTGCCGGCTGAGCGAACGACGGCGCCACAGCGCAAAGCACGAGCAGCGCGCAGAGCAGCCTGACGAGACCGGAGCGGTTAGGTCGGGCGAGCCAGGGTAGCAAGTTGCGCTTCATCGTCTCCAAGCTGCGATCTCTAGCCGCAGGACGCGCGGCGCCCACGGACGGGAGCATGACCTAGACCGCTCGCCTAGCATAGCGTGGGCCCTCCCCAGAGCCGTGTATAGACTTGGCCTCGTGCCCCGCGCTCTCACCTGGCTAAGGAACGCCGCCGTGCGCACCCTGCACACTGCCCTGCCGTCGACGGCCAGACCCGACGACGCCTGGGCGAGGCAGCGCATGCCTGAGAGCGAGTACCGCCTCTACGCCGCGCAGTCACCGGCGGAGCGCGTGCACGCGCTCGCCATCGCGCGCTGCGTGGATGCCCGAATGGCTGCGCGGGAGGCCACTCCGGCCGCACTGGACGCCCCGGAGGCTGCCGTCCTGGTGCGCGCCGCGCTGCTGCACGACGTCGGCAAGCTCGGGTCCGACAACAACGTCGTCTGGCGGGTGCTCAGCCACCTGCTCGGACCCTCGGACGCCCAAGCCGAGCCCCGCCTCGCGTCCCTGGCCGGCACGCGGCAGGCAGCGCGACACCACCCGGCGTACGGCGAGGCGATGATCCTGGCCGCCGGCGGCGATCCGGAGGTCGCGCGCATCGTCGGCCGCCATCACGACCCGCGCGGCGACGCGGCGGCGCAGCTTCTCAAGGAGTGCGATGAGCGCTCATGACCCGGTGCCGCACCTGCGGCCCGGCGGCTGGCTGACCACCCTGGCGCTGTTCGGGAGCGCGCCGCCGCCGGACAACACTCGCGCGCTGCTGGAGCGGCTGGGACGCCCGCAGGACGGTCTGGACGTGGTGCTCGTGGCCGGCACCAACGGCAAGGGCAGCACGGCCAAGCTGCTCGCCGACAGCCTGAGTGCGGCCGGCCACGAGGTCGGGCTGTTCGTGAGCCCGCACCTGCAGGACGTCACCGAGAGGATCGCCACCGACGGTGTGAGCGTGCCGGCCGCCGACCTCGAGGCCACGCTCGAGGAGATCCGTCCAGCCGCGGTCGAGCTCGGCTCGACGTTCTTCGAGGTGCTGACGGCCGCCGCGCTGCTGACCTTCGCCCGCGGCGGCGTGAGCTGGGCCGTCATGGAGGTAGGGATGGGCGGCAGGCTCGACCCCACCAACGCGCTCGAGCCGAAGCTGTCGCTGATCACCAAGATCGCCCTCGACCACCAGGCCGTTTTGGGCGACGACCTCGCGTCGATCGCGCGCGAGAAGGCCGGCGTGCTGCGGTCGGGACGGCCGGCGCTGACCAGCGCCGACGGCCCTGCCCTGCGAGCCCTCAGGGTCGAGGCCGCGCGCATGGGCGCGGAGCTGGGCGTGCTGGGAGACATCTTCGCAGAGCGCGTGATCTCGTCCACCTGGGCCGGTCTCGACCTGGAGCTGTGGTTCGACGCGACCTGGCTCGCGGCTCTGCGCGGCGCGGCCGCGCCGGAAGCTCCCACGGCGCGGCGCGAGCTGCTCGGCACCGACCTCCGGCCACCCCTGGGCCTGTCCACGCGGCTCGTAGGTCTCCACCAGGCCGGCAACGTGGCGCTGGCGGCAACCGCGGCGCTCTGCCTCGGCGTCGAACCGGCTGCGGTGCGGCAGGCGGCTGCCAAGGTCGCGTGGCCGGGGCGGCTCGAGCGGATCCGCTACTCGGACCGCTGGGTCGTGCTCGACGGCGCTCACAACCCCCACGGAGCCGCCTCCCTCGCCGAAGCACTCGCTCAGCTCGGCGGCGGGGTCGACACCCTGCTGCTCGCGATCGGTCGCGACAAGGACGCCGGTGCCATGGCTCGGCCGCTCCTGGTGGGCGCCAAGGCGGTCGTGACCACGGCCGTCGACTCGAGCGGGCGCTTCATCGAGGCCGGACGGCTGGCCGAGATCGTGAGAGACGAGAAGACGGTGTTGGCGCCGCTGCTGGGCGCGAAGGCGGCAGGCGGCGGTGGGCGCGGGGACCAAGGCGGGGCCGGCGTCGAGGCAGTCACCGACCCGCGCGCGGCGCTAGGACGGGCCCTGGAGCTTACGCCGCTCGGCGGCACCCTCGTCGTCGCCGGCAGCCTGCACTTGGTGGGCGAGCTGCGCCAGGTCGTGACGGGCGAGGGCTGACCGGCGGCGTCTCGTCCGTGTGGGGCTCAACGAGTGGCCGCAGGACGGTCGACCGGCGCCCGACCGCTCTCGCCGCGCCAGGCCAGCAGGTGCTTGAGGTAGGCGACGAGCGCTGCCGCCACGGTGGCGGCGAACGCCAGCCAGACGTCGGCGCGCGGCCACCGCGCTATCCAGAGCGTCAGCGGCACCAGCAGAGGGTAGACGACCAGGATGACGGTGACGGCGAAGCGCATGCTCCTGCTGGCCAGGTAGAGCGCCGCGAGCAGCACCAGCCCTGCGAGGCCGGCGAGAGGGTAGAGCGGCAGCGAGACCCCGAGCAGGGTCGCCAGGCCCTTGCCGCCGCGGAAGCCGACGAACACCGAGAAGCAGTGACCGAGCACCGCGAAGCAGCCCGCCACCAAGCCGCCCAGCAGGCCTCCGGCGATCCAGCCGCCGGCGACCACGGCCAGCGCCCCCTTGCCCGCGTCCGCGAGCAGCACGGCAGCGCCGAGCAGCCAGCCGAGGTTGCGGGCGGTGTTCATCGCGCCCATGTTCCCGGAGCCGACCTCGAACACGTCGGCGCCCCTGGCGCGCGCCACCAGCGAGGCCGTCGGCACGGCACCGAGCAGGTAGCCGCACGCCGAGGCGAGCAGGAGCGCCAGCGCGTCCGGCACCTAGCGGGCGGCTCCAGCCGCGGCCGGCTGGGCGTCGAGTCCCAGCCGGGATAGCCCCTGAAGGCTGGCGAGGTCTCCGACGTGATAGGCGAGGTAACGAGACAGCGCTCGCCAATGCGCCTGCCGCTCGGCAGGCGGGTTCTCGAGCACCTGTGTGGCGGGGCCGGTCAGCATGGCCCTGATCTCGCCGGCGGCGAGCGCGCCCAGCGGCACACCGCCAGCGCAGTCGCCGCAGCTCAGCGCGCCGGCGGCCACGTCGAGGTAGGCGAGCCCGTCCGGCCTGCCGCAGTTCGCGCACGCGGCCGTGCGCGGAGCCAGCCCGGCCAGGGAGAGCAGCCGCCACGAGTAGAGCAGGGCCACCAGCTCGGGGTCGTGATGGCGGTTCAGGCCCCTGAGGGCGCTGGCGAGGTGGGTGTGAACGCTCTCGCCCAGGTGGACGTCGACGCTGAGCGCGTCGACGAGCTCGGCGAGCAGGTGCGCGTAGGGGTAGACGTCCGGATCCGTCAGGCGCGGCAGCGCGCCGTTGAGGGTGACCTGCGTCAGGAGGGCGAGGTCGTCCTCGCGCCGCCGGTAGTACTGCACCGTGACGTCGTGGAACAGGCTGAGCCTGCCGAGGTTGCCGCCGGGCAGCTTGCCCTTGCGCGCCACGGCGCGCCACTTGCCGCCGTCGGAGAGCAGCGTCACGACGAGATCTCCGCTGGGCAGTGGCGCTCGGCGGATCACGATGCCGTCGGTGACGTTGTAACGCTTCACGGCTCAGTCTAGCGGGCCGGCGCGGTTCCTGGCGTCGGTCGTAAGCGGGTCGGTCGTCTGGGGTCAGTCGTCGGCGGCCGCGGCGGTCGTCGTCCGCCTCGCCGCGGCTCGCTTGGCCGCCGGCTTCTTGGCGCCCGTCGCCTTCGCGGGAGGCTGGCTCGCTGACGCGCTCTTGGCCGTCGTTTTCTTTGCTACCGCCTTCTTGGTCGTCGCCTTCTTGGCCGCTGGCTTCTTGGCGGACGCCTTCTTGCCAGCCGCGCCCTTGGCGCGCGTGCCCGCAGCGGCCTTCGTCCCTCGGCCCGCCTTGCCTCGGCGCCCACCAGCGCTCGGCGCCGCCGCGCGCGCGTTCAGCAGCTCGACGGCGTGCTCGAGCGTGATCTCGTCAGGCGTCACGTCCTTGGGCAGGGACGCGTTGACCTTGCCGCGCTTGGCGTAAGGGCCGTAGCGGCCGTCGCGGATCTCGACGACCTCGCCGGTGGCTGGATCCTCGCCCAGCGTCCGCAGCGGGCCGGCGCGGCCCGACTTGTTGGCGATGAGCTCCAGGGCGCGCTCGAGCGTCACCTCGAGCAGGAACTGGTCCTTGGGGATCGAGGCGTAGGTGCGCTGGTGACGCACGTAAGGGCCGAAGCGGCCGATGCCGACCTCGACGGCGTCGCCCGACTCGGGGTGCTCGCCGAGGCGCCTGGGCAGCGCCATCAGGTCGACGGCCAGCTCGGGCGTCAGGTCGTGCGGCGCGACGCCGGGCGGCAAGGACACGCGCTTCGGCTTCGCGTCCCCGTCGCCGGCTCCTAGCTGCAGGTAGGGTCCGAACGGGCCGCGCTTGAGGTAGATCGCCTCGTCAGAGGCCGGCTCGCGCGCGACCTCCACGTCGCCCATGTTGCCCTCGCGCAGGAAGCGCTCCAGATCCTCGCGCGAGATGTCGGCCGGAGCGGCGTCTCCCGGCAGCGAGGCGGTGAGCGTCTGGCCGTCGACCTCGCCCTCGGCATAGGGCCCGTAACGCCCAACGCGCACGCGGTACGGGTCCCAGGCGACCGACTCGATGGTCGAGATGCCGCGCGCGTCGACCTCGTCGAGCGCCGCCTTGACGCGTGCGTCGATGCCCTGATCGCCGAGGTAGAAGTCGCGGAGGTAGCCGGTGCTGGCGAGGTCGCCAGAGGCGATGTCGTCGAGCGCGCTCTCCATCTGCGCCGTGAACTCGGTGTCGACGAGGCGCCGGAACTGCTGCTCGAGCAGGTTCGTAGTGGCGAAGGCGGTGAAGGTCGGGACGAGCTGCTGACCGGACTTGACCGCGTAGCGCCGCGCCAGGATCGTGTCGATGATGCTGGCGTAGGTCGAGGGGCGGCCGATGCCCTCGCTCTCGAGCAGCTTGACGAGCGAGGCGTCGGTGTAGCGCGCGGGTGGCTTCGTCTCGTGTCCCACGGCGTTCAGCGCCTCGAGGGCGAGCGCGTCGTCCTTGGCCAGCGCCGGCAGCGGCTGATCCTTGTCGTCCAGAGCGGCCTCGGGGTCGTCGGAGCCCTCGACGTAGGCCCGGAAGAAGCCGGGGAAGACCACTGTGCGGCCGCTGGCTCGGAAGGTCAGGGAGGAGCCGCCGGCTTGGACTCCAGCTGCAGCTACCGCCTGCTCCGGCACCGAGGCGGCGATGCGGGCAGTGACGGTGTTGATGCGCGCGTCGCGCATCTGCGAGGCGACGGTGCGCTTCCAGATCAGGTCGTAGAGCGACGCCTCGACGCCCTTGAGGCCGTGCTCGGCGGCGGTCTTCATCTGCGTGCCGGCGGGGCGGATGGCCTCGTGAGCCTCCTGCGTCTTGGCGGCCGAGCGCCTGAAGCGCCTGTCGCCATCGGCGAGGTACTCCGCGCCGTAACGCGAGACGATCGCGTCCTTGGCGGCCTGGAGGGCCTCCGAGGAGAGGCTGATCGAGTCGGTGCGCATGTACGTGATGTAGCCGTTCTCGTACAGAGACTGCGCCACGCGCATCGTGTCCTTGGCCGCCAAGCCGAGCTTGCGACTCGACTCCTGCTGCAGCGTCGAGGTCGTGAAGGGCGGCGCCGGCGAGCGGCTGGTCTCGCGCTCCTCGACCTGGGTCACGCTCCAGCGCCCGGCGCGGGCCGGCTCGACTAGCGCCGCGGCGGCGCTCTCGTCCAGCGTCACCACGTCCTTGCCGATCTCCAGGCCAGTCCTGAGGCGGCCGGTGTCGGGGTCGAAGTCGCGTCCCTGCGCCACCCGCACGTCGCCGACGTGCGTCAGCGCCGCGTCGAAGGCCTTGCCGGCTTTGTCGAGGCGCGCCGTCAGGTCCCAGTAGGACGCCTTGACGAACTCGAGGCGCTCGCGCTCGCGCATGACGAGCAGTCTCACGGCGACGCTCTGCACGCGCCCGGCGGACAGGCGCGGCGCGATCTTGCGCCACAGCAGCGGGCTGATCGAGTAGCCGACCAGCCTGTCGAGGACGCGGCGGGTCTCCTGCGCGTCGACCAAACGGCCGTCGATGTCGCGGGTCTGCTCGAGCGCGTCGCGGATGGCGCGCTCGGTGATCTCGTGGAACACCATGCGCTTGACGGGCACCTTGGGCTCGAGCAGCTCGACCAGATGCCAGCCGATCGACTCGCCCTCGCGATCCTCGTCGGTCGCGATGTAGAGCTCGTCGGCGTCCTTGACGGCCGCCTTGAGCTTCTTGACGACGTCGCGCTTGCCCGGCGAGACGACGTAGAGAGGCTGGAAGCCGGCGTCGACGTTGACGCCGAGCGTCGCCCAGCTTTCGCCGCGCAGCTTCTCGGGGATCTCGGAGGCCGAAGAGGGGAGGTCCCGCACGTGGCCCATGCTCGCCTCCACCCGGTAATCGTCGGGCAGGAAGCGGCTGATCGTGCGGGCTTTGGTCGGCGATTCGACTATCACCAACCGTCTCATGGACTTCTTCGCTGCCAACTCAAGCACTCTCCTCGTTCGCGGCGCGCCATTATACGTAGGCCCCCGGCGCCGTCAAGGAGTGGAATCGACCTGCCGCCGAACCCGCGTCATGCAGACGACATACGGGCGTCAAACGGGGCGGCGGTTGGAGATGGCGCGGCCCAGCGTCACCTCGTCGGCGTACTCGAGATCGCCGCCGACGGGCAGGCCGTAGGCGATGCGGCTCACCCTGAGCCCAGAGCCCTCGAGCTGCCTGGCGATGTACATCGCCGTCGCCTCACCCTCTACCGTGGTCGAGTTGGCGAGGACGATCTCGCTCACGCCTTCGAGCCTGGGGCTCAGCTCGCCCAAGGTGAGCTGGTCCGGCCCGATACCGTTCATCGGGCTCAGGGCGCCGTGCAGGACGTGGTAGAGCCCCGAGTACTCGCCGCTGCGCTCGATGGCGAGCAGGTCGGCCGGCTGCTCGACGATGCAGATGACCGACTGGTCGCGGTTCGGATCGGCGCATACCGCGCACGCCTCCTCGCCCGCCGACATGATGTTGAAGCAGACCGGGCAGCGGGCGAGGCCCACCTTGGCGGCGACGATCGCCTCCGCCAACGCCCTGACGTCGGCCTCGGGCTTGTTGAACAGGTGGAACGCCAGCCGCTGGGCGCTCTTGGGACCGATACCGGGCAGGCGGCCCAGCTCGCGCACCAGGTTGAGCAGCGCGCTCGGGTACCTCATGGACGAAGGGCGGCGAGGATCAGAAGAGGCCCCCGAGGGCGTTCATGCCGCCAACCGAGGCGGCGCCTCCATGGGTGCGGACGCTGATCATCAGAACAGACCGCCGAGGGCGTTCATGCCGCCAACCGAGGCGGCGCCTCCATGGGTGCGGACGCTGATCATCAGAACAGACCGCCGAGGGCGTTCATGCCGCCCATCGCCGCGCCCATCTCGCGCTCCTGCAGCTCCTTGGCCTGACGCTGCGCCTCGGCGACCGCCGCCTTGACGAGGTCTTCGAGCATCTCTACGTCCTGCGGGTCGACGATCTTCGGGTCGATGCGCACGCTCGTGATCGCGCCGTCGCCCTTGGCCGTCACGGTCACCAGCCCGGCGCCGGCGGTACCAGTGACCTCCATGGCAGCCACGCGCTCCTGGGCCTCGGTGACCTTGCGCTGCGCCTTCTGCGCCTCTTTCATCAGCTTCTGGATGTTCACGCTGTCGTCCTCATCTCCTCGTCTCGTTTTCTGCTCGCCTCATCGTCTCTCCCGGCCGCACCTGCGCGGCTCATGGGCCGAACGAGAGGCGGTCTTGCGAGTCGTCATCGTAGCTGTCGTCGTCCTCGGAGCCGTCCTCGGAGCCGTCGTCCGGCGCGATGCCCGATCCGTCGAAGCCGGAGTCCGGCGGCTCGTCGGCGGCATCGTCGCCCGTATCCATGCCCGCAGCGTCGACTGCGTCGAGGTCGTCTAGCGCGGCGGCGCCTGCGCGAGGCGCCGCGGCCGCCGCCGTCACGACCTGCGTGACGCGGCCGGGGAAGAGCTGCTGCACCTCGGCCAGTGCGCTACCGGCGTGAGCCAGGAGGCTCGCCGCCTGCTGCTCGAGCGTGCCCTGCCTGGCCGTCGCGCCGGACGCCTGCGGTCTGGCGGGGTCGTCGTATCCCTCGCCGGCGCTCGGGTGCTGATCGTCCGGCCAGGCGCCGTGGTCCTCGTCGAAGCCGGCGAGCTCGAGCTCGGTGGGCGCGTAGTCGCTGGGGTCTACGGCCTCGGGCCGCGCCGCGACTGGCTCCTCGGTCGGCTCCGCGGTGCGTTCGCTCGCGGCCGGGGCGGGTGATTGTGGCGCTTCCGGAGCGGGGCCGGCTTCACCGGCCGCACCCTTGGTCGGCGCGACGCTGCGCGCGGGCGGCTCGGACGTGACGGCGCTCGCCGGCCGGCCCTTGGCCGGTCCGGTGCCGCGACCCCTGTCCTTGGTCGAGCCGGCGCCGGCGATGCTCACCCGGTAGTCGGGGCCGGCTACGGCGGCGACATGCGACCTGAGCTCGTCGAGCTTGCTGATCAGCTGGGTGCGGTGGAAGGCGTGCTTGTCGTCGTAGTGCACCGTCACGTCGAGCCCGTCGACCTCGACGCGCGCCGGGTGCAGGAACGCCTTGAGCTGGGGGTTGGCGGCGGTCCGCACCGCGTGCCAGGAGAACGGGGCGGCCTCGCGCTGCGGGGTCTGCTCGCGACGCTCGGGCTCCGCGGGCGTCTCGGCGGTGGCCTGTCGCGCCTCTGCCCTCGCCGGCTGGCCTCGACCCTCTGGACGCTTGGGAGCGGTGGCGACGGTCGGCGGCGCGTCGGCCGGAGCCTCGGGCGTCGGTGCCGAGACCTCGCGCGCCGCTTGGGCGGGCGCCTCTGCCGGCGGTACGGCCGTGGCAGCGCGGCGCTCGCCGCTCGAAGCGGCCGGGCGAGACTGGATCGAGGGCGGCGCCACCGCGTTCAGCGACTTGATCAGCGCCACCTCGAGAGCATACAGATCGTTCTGTCTAACGAATCTCTCGGACTCGTCGTCGAGCGCGTGCAGCAGCGCCAGGAGCGGATCGCGCTCGGAGCCGCCCCAGCTCGCCTTCCGGCCCAGAACCAGATGCAGCTCGTCGCGAAGGGCCCGCGCGAGCTGCTCGGCGATCGTGCGCGGCGCGTAGCCGTCGCGGTAGAGGCCGCCGGCTTCATCTAGCAGCGCGCCGAGGTCGCCGGCCAGCAGCGCGGCGCCCATCTGGCCGAGCCGCTCCTGCGCCGGCAGGCCGAGGGCCTGCTCGGCTGCGGCGCGGGTGAGCGGCTCGCCCTTCACCAGCAGCCTCTCCAGCAGCGACTCCGCGTCCCTCATGCCGCCGTCGGCGGAGCGCGCGATGAGCGCCAACGCCTCGCTCTCGGCGCTGACGCCGGCGTCGGCGCACAGGCGCTCGAGCTTGCTCCTGATCTCCGCGTCGGCGAGCCGGCGGAAGCGGAAGTGCTGGCAGCGCGACAGGATCGTCGGGGGCAGCTTCTCCGGCTCGGTGGTGGCGAGGACGAAGATCAACCCTGGCGGCGGCTCCTCGAGCGTCTTCAGCAGCGCGTTGGCCGCCGCCTTGCTGAGCATGTGAGCCTCGTCCAAGATCCACACGCGCTTGCCGCCACGCATGCTCGAGAGGCCGATGTGCGCCTGCAGGTCGCGGACGTCGTCGACCGAGTTGTTCGAGGCCGCGTCGAGCTCGATGACGTCCGGATGCGTGACGGAGCGCACCATCCGGCACGACTCGCACTCGCCGCACGGGCGCGCTGCACCCTTGACCGCCGGCTCGCAGTTGACCGCCATCGCCAGCAGCCGGGCCGTGGTCGTCTTGCCGACGCCACGCGGGCCGGAGAACAGGTAGGCGTGCGAGGTGCGGTCGTCTTTGACCGCGGCCTCGAGGACGTCCTTGACGTGTTCCTGCCCGACGAGCTCGGCGAAGGTCACCGGCCTGGCGCGTTGATAGAGGGCGGCCATGCCCGGCAATGCTACCACCCCACCCCTGCGCTCCCGGTCGCCGAGGAGTTGGCGTGAGCCCGCAGATTCTGCGTGCCAGTCGCGTTGAACCCGGCCTCGGCGGCGATGCGCTCGCCAGCCGAAAGAGGTGCTGCGGTGTACCATCGACCTCATGCACGGCGCACGCCCGCAGGCTTCGCGACTCGGCCCTGCCGTACCTGCCTCCGGCGGTGGCGTCGGCGTGGCGCTGGGTGGCGGTGCGGCCAGAGGCGCCGCTCACGTCGGCGCGCTCCAGGCGCTGGAGGAGGCGGGTCACAGGGTCGAGTGCGTGGCGGGCACGAGCTACGGCGCGATAATCGCGGCCCTGTACGCGATCGGAGGTCCCGCCGCCGAGCTCGAGAGGGTCATCAGGCAGCAGGACATCGGCGAGCTCTGGTCGCAGGCGATCGATTTCGGCCTTCACCGCGGCGCGCTGGTCAACGGTCAGCGCCTGGCGCGCTGGCTGGACCGCAAGTTCTTCTACGGCGCCACCTTCGCCGACACGCAGGTGCCGCTCGCGATCGCCTGCACCGACCTCGCCACGGGAGACCTGGTGGTGGTGCGCGAGGGCTCGCTGGCCGAGGCCGTGCGCGCCAGCTGCGCGCTGCCCGCCCTGTTCGCCCCTGTCAAGGTCGACGACCGCGTGCTCATCGACGGCGGCTTCGTCGAGGCCGTGCCGTTCCGCGCCCTGGCGTCGATGGCGCCGCGTCTGAGCCTGGGTGTGCACGCCGGTGTCGACACCGACAAGACGACCTTCGTCCGCATGATCCGCCGCCTGAACCGCAGCGCCACGGGGCGCGCGCTCAAGCGCGTCGCCTCGCGGACGAGTGCCGCGGGGCCGGTGGGCCAGGCTCTGCGCGGCCTGTCGATCTCGTTCGAGTCGTACGAGCAGCGCCTCATGCCGCCGCCCGGCGCCCATCTCATCGTCACCGAGCCGCGCATAGCTTGGTGGGACTTCCACCGCTCGCCGCAGGCCTTCGAGGCGGGACGCGCCTCGATGAAGGCGCTGATCGAGAGGCTCGGCGCCGAGACCCTTGCCACCGCCGACCAGCCGGTGGCCCACCGATGAGCGGCGGCCCCCTCTACCTGCGCCACGGGTTCGAGGCCGCGCCCTGGTGGCTCGCCTACGCGCGGCTGAGCGCCCTGCTGAGCGAGCGCGACGGCAGGCTCGACGAGGTGCTAGACGCGCACGCCGAGCTCCTGGGCGCGCTGGTGGCGGCAGGCGCTGCCGACCTGGCGAGCGCGCTGGCGGCCGGCCTGGCCGGCGGCGAGCCGCCGTTCGACGTCGTGTCCGCGGTCAGAGGCGGCGCGGCGCGCGGCGCGCTGAGGCTGCTGGCCCACGACCTCGAGCACCTCGCCGGAGCGTGCCGCCGCGACCTAGCGGCAGAGATCGAGACGCTCGGAGCCGCGGTCCCGTCCGCCACGGAGCTGGCGCCGCCACTGCCCGCTGGGCCTATGGCCGCGGCCGTAGGGTCGCTGCGGGAGGCGCTCGAGGCGAGCGAGGGCGAGGAGCTGCTGCGCCGCTACGCCCGGCACCTGGAGACCTACGGCAGCGGCGCGAGCGCCCTGCACGGAGCCCTCAGGTGGAGCGGGGAAGAGCTGCAGGGCGTCGGCTCGCCACTGAGCGCGAGGCTCGAGGACCTGCACGGACTCGAAGCGCAGCTGACGCGGCTGAGTGCGAACACGGAGGCGCTGCTGGCCGGCTCGCCCGCGCACGACGCGCTGCTGTACGGCCCGCGCGGCAGCGGCAAGTCGACCGCCGTGAGGGCGCTGCTCACCCGCTACCAAGACCGAGGGCTGCGCCTCGTCGAGCTGCCGCTGGAGCGCCTCGACGACCTGCCGGCGGTGCTCGAGGCGGTCGCAGGCAGCCCTCAGCGCTTCGTCGTGTTCATCGACGACCTGAGCTTCTCCGACGTCGACCAGCGCTACGGACCGCTGAAGCGCGTGCTGGACGGGGGGTTGGCGCAGCGCCCCGCCAACGCCGTCGTCTACGCGACGAGCAACCGCCGCCACCTCGTCAAGGAGCGCCTGCGCGACCGGCCCGACCCGCTCGACGACGACGTACACGGCTGGGACACCCACAACGAGCTGCTGGCTCTCTCCGATCGCTTCGGCCTGGTCCTGACGTTCCCCGGGGCGGGGCAGAAGCGCTACCTGGAGCTCGTGCGCGCCCTGGCCTCGCAGGCCGGCATGGAGCCGGGCGCGCGACTGGACGAGGAGGCGGTGCGCTTCGCCGAATGGGGCAACGGCTACTCCGGCCGCACGGCCCGGCAGTTCGTCGACTCGTTGAGGCACGCGGGCGCGCCGCGAGGGTAGCCCGAGGCTCAGTCGTCCGAGAACGCCAGTGCCAGCCTGGCCGCGAGCTCGTAGGCGGCTCCTCGGTCGAGCGGCCCCACTGGCGGCTCCTGGGTCGGTGCCAGGCCCGCCGAGTGAAGCGCCGCCCACCCCTCGCCCTCGAGGCAGCTCCACAACTGACACGCGGCGCTGCGCAAGACGGCGGCAGCCACCGCAGCGTCGAGCCTGGCATCGGGAGCCGCGGCGGCATCGACGGCCGCGTCGACCAGCGTCTGTCCGACGTCTGCGCGGAAGTGGAAGCGGGTGGCGACGTTGCTCAGCAGGTACGCGAAGGAGATGGCGGTGACGGGGCCGTCGAGGCGCGGGTCGTTGTCGTAGCCCATCACGCTCAGCCCGCGACCGACGAGCGTGCGGAACGCAGCGTAGCTCGGGTGCTGCGAGGGCCCACTGGGCGCGCGCGGCGCGACTGCCGGCAGGTAGGCGCCGCGGCTGCCGAGGCGCAACAGCACGTCGTGGACGGCCTGAACGTCGAGCGCGGCCCAGCTCGCGCTGTAGCCGCCCGCTGCGGCCGCGGCGGCGGCCACACCGGCCGCCTCAGCCATCGCCATGCCGAACGGCACGACGCGAGCGCTCGAGAACGCCACGGGATCGTAGCCGGCGCTGCGGCCGACGACCCACAGGTCCTCCGGTCCGGCCGCCGGTATGCCCATGCAGAGCCGGCCGCCGTAGATCTGCGGCACGCCGTAGACGAAGCCGGAGTCGTGCGGCGTGAACGTCTGGGCGTCGAGCGGGTAGCCGCCGGCCGCGACGTCGAAGGCGGTCACGCGGTTGCCGAGCACGTCGTCGGCGCTCAGGTCGCAGCGGGAGTGGAGGTGCCGCGTCTCCCTGACGTACAGGCCCTCGGCCGCGCCGGCCAGGCGCGCCTGCGAGAGGCCCGGAACGCCGGCGGCGAGGTACTCGATGACGCGCGGCAGCTCGGCGAGCGCCCTCTGGCGGCCCGCCTCGCGGCTGACTGGGTCGAGCGCGTCGACGCCGTAGAGGAGCAGCGCGTTCACCAGCACCGTGCCGTCGTCCTGGCGGCCGAGGTTGAGGCCCCTGAGCCGCAAGCTCGGATCGAGCGGCTGGTAGGCGGCGGGATAGCCGCCGAAGTGCCCCCACACGACCGTCGACTTCGCGACGGCGTAGGCGCGACCCCGCTCGTGCACGCCGGTCACCAGCGCGCCCCAGTCGACGCCTGACATCCTGAACACGAGCGTGTCGGCCATCCGCTGGCTCACGCCGAAACGCTCCCAGCCGAGGTCGAACCGTGCTCCTGCCGCAGCCGCCAGGTCGGCGTCGCCGCTGCCGTCGATGACCTGGCGAGAGGTGACGCGCCACTGCCGCCCGACCTCGTCGACGAAGGTCAGCCCCGCCACGCGCTGGGCGCCGTCCGTCTCCTCGAGGATGGGGGCCGCATCGGTCACCGCGAGGAAGCGCGGCACGCCGGCTCCTCGCAGCAGCTCCTCGAAGGCGGCCTCGGCCCTGACGACGTCGAAAGCCTCCTCGCGGCCGACCATGCGCCACCAGGCGTCGAACAGCCCGAGCTGGTAGTCGTGCGGCTGGGTCTTGAGGTCTAGGACGTTCAGCTCGCCGAGCACGAACAGCCCGCCGAGGCGCGCGTCCCTCGTGACCAAGACCGCCTGGGCACCCTCCTGGGCCGCCGCCACGGCCGCCGTGACGGCCTCGGGCTCGGAGCCGAAGACGACGACGTCGACGGCGAGCTCCAAGACCTCCGGCGCGGCGGCCGGCTGCGCGGTGGCCGTACTCAGGGCGACGGCGACGCCGAGGGCCAGCGCGAGCCACGAAGCCTTGGCGCTGAGTGGCGCAGGCCAGGAGCCTCTCGTCACCGGGCGGCTCCCGAGACGCCTTGCGGCGCGGGGAAGGCCTTGACCGTGGGCACCAGCTCGTCCAGCACCGTGCGAGCGACCCTCCTGGCGGCGTCGGGATGAGCCAACGGGGCGGCCGCCTGGCGCATGGAGGCTAGGCGCTCCGGCTCCTCGAGCAGCTTCCTGAGCTTGTGGGCGAAGGTCGTCAGAGGCTCGACCCTCACCGCGCAGCCCTGCTCGAGCAGCACGCTGGCGTTCGCCTCCTCCTGCAACGGGTAAGGGGTGATGAGCACCAGCGGCAGCGAGGCTGCCAGCGCCTCGCTTGTCGTCAGGCCGCCGGGCTTGGTCACGGCCACGTCGGCGGCGGCCATCAGGGTGGGCATGTCGTCGACGAAGCCCATCACCGTGAACGTGACTGGGCCGGGAGCGTCCTCGGTGGCGTCGTGCGCGACCCGCTTCAGCTCGGGACTGCGGCCGCACACGACGATGACCGCCAGCGGCCAGCGGAACTCGCGCAGCTGCTCGAGCACGTTTCTCAGGTCCGCCGCCTCGAGCCCGCCCGCCAGGAGCAGCACGACCTCGCGGTCGGCGCCCAGCCCCAGCGCGCTCCTGGCCTCGGAGCGCGGTGGCAGCGCCGCGAAGCCGGGGTCGATCGGGATGCCGGTCACGCGGACGCGGTTGGGATCGACGCCGGCTGCGAGCATGTGGACCCGCAGCTCCTCGCTGGCGACGAAGTAGCGCGCGATGCCGGGCTGCAGCCACAGGCTGTGGGCGAAGAAGTCGGTGATCACCTCGGCCTGGGGCAGCGGCTGGCGGCGGCGCAGGCGGCCGGCGACTATCTCGGCGCCGAGGAAGTGAGTGTGAACCACCGCGTGCGGCCGGTACTTGTCGATGGTGCGTGGCAGCTCGTAGGAGAGCAGCCGCGTGACCCTGGCGCGCAGCCGCTGCGACGTGGTCTTGCGCTCGCTGGGCCGGCGGTCCATCCTGCGCCCCACCCACTCGACGAGGTCGGGGACGCTCCTGACGAGGTCGAAGTAGGCCTGGCGGTACAGGCGCCGGAACGGCATCGCCGTGTGCTCCAGCAGGTCGATGTGCTCGACGGCTGCCCCCAACTCCGCGAACGCCTTGACGAGCGCGCGCCCCGCCGCGACGTGCCCGCCGCCGATCGACGCGGACAGCACCAGCACGCGAGGTTGGGTCTCAGGCACGCCAACGAGCATACCAGGGGCGTCCGGAGCGCCGGTTCCCAGGCAGGTTCGCGCTCGTGGCCGGTCCCGTACCCGCCCGGCGACGGCGGGGGATCGCGGGCCCGCCGCGTCCCTCAGGCGGTTCTCAGCCGCCCGGTGTTAGCATTCGTTCTTGGAGGCGCCATGCGAACCAGAGCCGTACTCTTAGCCGTCCTGCTAGGCCTGGTCTTGGCCTCCTGCGAGCCAGAGCCGTCGCGCTCGCTCCACGATCTCTACCTCTACGGCTACCTGGACACCCGCCTGACGTACTTCTACGGCGGCGAGGGCCCCTTCGCCTACGGTGACAGGACCGTCGAGCTGACCGACGTCGAGGCGACCGACCGTCGCTACAACGCCAACTTCGCAGTCAGCTCCGCCGCACTGGTGGACGGCTCGCCGTTCCTGCGCGAGGGGCAGACGCCTCTCGGCGGCGCGCCGGTGACGCTCAGCCGCATACCGCTCACCACCGACATGCAGGTGAGGGTGGCCGACCCGGTCGGGCACGTCGTCTATTTCGACGGCACCACCTACCTCAGCATCATCGACGCGACCGACGACCAGCTCGACGCCAGGGTGGTGCCGCGGCCGCGCTTCAACCGGCTGCGCGGTCTTGGCGAGCTGACCAACCAGGAGGCGGACGCGCTGGCCAACGCTCTCGAGGCGCTGAGGCAGCCCTTCGCCGTGGCCGAGCTGCCGATCGCGTCCGTTCCGCAGCGCGCGGTCGACGGTCTGGCCGATCACCGCCGCAGCGCGTTCTACGTCCAGCTCGACATCGGCACGGACGAGGGGGCCTTCGTGCCGGCACCGAACCAGCTCATCTGGGAGACGATCGCTCAGGGCAGCCAGGCCACGTCCGTCAGGGAGCCGCGCTACGAGCTGGTCCAGAACCGCGACCAGCTGATCGGGCTGTGGGCGGCGGCGCACTCCGGCCAGCTCCAGCAGCCGGCGCTGCCCGAGTTCTTCCCCGAGCGCGAGACCGTCGTCGCGATCTTCCTGGGCACGCGCTCGACGGGCGGTTACGCCGTGGCCGTGACCGGCGTCGTCGAGGAGCGCGGGGAGCTCTACGTGGACGTCCAGCTCACCGAGCCGGGCCGGGGCGACATCACCACCCAGGTGATCACCAGCCCGTGGACGGTGGTGAAGGTGCTGCGGTCCGGCTACCAGGTGGCGTGGATACGCAACGCAGCCACCGGCGAGCTGATCGGCGCGGCGCGGGCTCGCTAGTCGGGCGCGCTCGGCTACGTGAGCACGGCCGGCTCGAACAGCCGGCGGTACTCCTCGACGGCGTAACGATCGGTCATCCCGCTCAGGTAGTCGGTGAGGGCCCGCTTGAGGCCGAGCTCCTCGGCGTCGCGGCGCACGGCCGGCGGCAGCATGTCCGGCGCGGCCAGGTAGGCCATGAACATGCGCTCGAGGATCATGTTCGCCTTCTTCGACATCCTGATCAGGCGGTGGTGGAAGTAGAAGTTCTGGTACAGGAACGCCTTCAGCTCGGCGAGCTGCGACGCGAGCCGCGCCGAGGGGCCTAGCAGCTTCGAGGGCGCGTTGCGCACGTCGTTCAGGCTCTCGATGCCGTGCTCGCGCAGCCGCTCGTCGGTCGCGACGATGATGTCGGTGATGATCAGCCCCAGCAGCTCGCGGGTCAGCAGGTAGCGTGCCTGGCCGTCGAACGCGTTCACGTCGATTCCGAGTGAGGTCATCAGCGTCCCCACCAGCGGCACCTCCGAGAGCTGCCTGGCCGTCAGATGGTGGGAGCGCAGGCCGTCGTCGAGGTCGTGGACGTTGTACGCGACCTCGTCGGCGCTGTTGACGACCTGGGCCTCCAGGGACGGCTGCACGTCCGGCTCGAAGCGGGCGTCGGGCACGTCGTACTCGGTCTCGTGCTTCATGATCCCCTCGAGCGTCTCCCAGGTCAGGTTGAGGCCGGGGAACGAGGGGTAGCGCCGCTCGATCTCGGTGACGATGCGCAGGCTCTGGCGGTTGTGGTCGAAGCCGCCGTCGTCCTTCATGAGCTGGTCGAGGGCCTTCTCGCCGGAGTGGCCGAACGGCGGGTGGCCGAGGTCGTGGGCGAGCGCGATCGTCTCGCTCAGGTCCTCGTTGAGGCCCAGCGCGCGGGCGATGCTCGTCGCGACCTGCGCCACCTCCAGCGTGTGCGTCAGCCGCGTGCGGTAGTAGTCGCCCTCGAAGTTGACGAACACCTGGGTCTTGTACTCGAGGCGCCGGAACGCGCTGGTGTGCAGTACCCTGTCGCGGTCCTTCTGGTAGGCGGTGCGGAACGCGCTCTCGCTCTCCGGGTGGATCCGACCGCGCGACGAGGCGGCCACGCAGGCGTAGGGCGCGAGCGACCTGAGCTCCGCCTGCTCGAGCTGTTCGCGGCCGACGATCATCGCAGGTATCGTAGCATCCGCGTCCTGGCCGGCAGCTTCGCGGACCCTGCGTCCGTCCGGCCCGGCGGGACAGCACGAGGAGCGAGGCGTGGACCTGGATAGAACGCTCGAAGTCTGCCTGGCGGCCGTGCACGAGGCCGGGCGTCTGACCCTCGCTCACTTCGGCGCGGGCGTTGAGGCCGAGTACAAGCACGACGACACGCCCGTCACCGTCGCCGACCGCGCGGCCGAGGAGCTGATCAGGCGCCGGCTGGAAGCGGCGTTCCCCGGCCACGGCATCGTCGGCGAGGAGCACGGCACGACGCGCGAGCACGCGCCCGAGCGCTGGTACATAGACCCCATCGACGGCACCAAGAGCTTCATGCGCGGCGTGCCGCTCTACGCCGTGCTGCTAGGCCTCGAGGTCGGGAGCGAGGTGAAGGTGGGCGCCGCCTACTTCCCGGCTCTCGACGAGCTCGTCTACGCGCGCGAAGGCGGCGGCTGCTTCGTCAACGGCCGGCGCTGCCGCGTGCGCGACACCGCCGACCTGTCGCGCGCGTTCATGTCGTTCACCGACGCCGCCTCGTTCGCCAAGCACGGCCGCCAGGCCGCCTTCGAGCGCCTGCAGGCCGCTACCTATCACCGACCCGGCTGGTCGGACGCCTACGGTCACGCGCTGGTCGCGACGGGCCGCATCGAGCTGATGCTCGACCCGGTGCTCAGCGCTCACGACGCCTCGCCGTTCGGGGTCATCCTGCCCGAGGCGGGCGGCTACTTCGGGGACTTCCAAGGCAACCCTGGCATACACCATGGCGAGGGACTGAGCACGACGACCGCCTTGCTGCCCCAGGTGCTCGAGTTGGTTGCGGACACGGCAGATTGAGCGCCACTGGCTACACTGGTCGACGTGGCTGCTGATCTGACCGCGGGCTCGGCTGTGGACTCGCCTCTGGATTCGCCTCTGGACCCGCTTCTGGACTCGACGATGGACCTGTCGCTGAGGCGCAGCACGCCGACGACCTGGGTGGGGAAGGTCCCGCTGGGCAGCGGTCACAGCGTCGTCGTGCAGTCGATGACCAACACCGACACCGCCGACGCCGCGGCCACCGCCGAGCAGACCGCTACCCTGGCCCACGCCGGCTCCGAGATCGTCAGGGTGACTGTCAACGACGCGGCCGCCGCCAAGGCGGTGCCCGAGCTGCGCCAGCGCCTCGCCGACATGGGCGTCGACGTGCCGATCGTCGGCGACTTCCACTACAACGGCCACAAGCTGCTCACCGAGTTCGAGGGGGCAGCGAGAGGTTTGGAC
>CAYYOK010000026.1:0-11224 GCA_964473205.1 uncultured bacterium
GTTGAAGGTCTGCAGCCAGGTCGAGCTGCAGGAGCCATCGCCGCAGACGCCGAGCGTCCCCAGCATGCGCGCCTGATCGCGCGGCCCGACGTTGACGAATTCGATGCGCGCACCGGTATGCCCGACCAGCACCTGAGCGAGAGACCGCAGGGGCGGGTTGCCGTCGCTGGAGTAGCTGACGACCAGCAGCGACTCGTCCATGGTGAACTCCAGAGCCACGATCTTGACGTCCGCTCCGACCTGCCGGGCGCGGGCCTTGAGCAGCCACTTCAGCTCGTCGGCGCGGGTCTTGAGCTGCTGGTAGCGGTCGAGGTCGTCGACCTGAGCGTCGCGCACGAAGTGCCCGTGTGGCTTGGGCACGTCCTTGACCGCGGTGCGCACCAGGGCCATCTCCAGGCCCCTGCGCGTCGTGACGATGCAGCGCGTGCCTGGCTGCGGCGCGCTGGGCGGCGCCTCCATGTAGTGGATCTTCGGTCCGTTGTCGAACTTCACGCCGATGCACTCAGGCATGGTCGGGTCTCCCGTCTGTCAGCGTCCGCATCAGCGAAGGGCACGGTGCGGCTGGCGGTCGCGGTAGACGATTCTAACCGCGACGCGCCACGGCTTCAGGTCAACGGATGCAACGGCGCAGGAGCCGAGCCCGGCTGCAAGGCGACACTAGGCGGCACCAGGCGGCGCGGCACCCTCATGGCAGCAGCGGCTGCCGCAGCACCGGTCCGAACGAGCGACGGTGCTGCGGGCTCGGGCCCAGGCGGGCCAGCGCCCTGATGTGCTCGGGCACGCCGTAGCCCTTGTGGCGCGCGAAGCCGTAGCCCGGCAGGTCCTCGTCGAGCGCGACCATCAGCGCGTCCCTCTCGACCTTGGCCAGGATGCTGGCGGCCGCGACCTGATAGCTGACGGCGTCGGCGCGCGCCTCGGCCACCTCGGGCACCTGCAGGCTCATGGGCAGGTAGTCGGTGACCAGGCCGTCGAACTCGCCGGGCAAGCTCTCCAAGGCGCGCCGGACGGCCAGCTTGGTAGCGGCCAGGACGTTGAGGGAGTCGATCTCCAGGCAGTCGGCACGGCCGATGGCGTAAGCCAGCGCCTCGTCCCTGATCCGCGCGGCCAGCTCGCCTCGGGCCGCGGCTGTGAGGGCCTTCGAGTCACGGTAAGGGTAGTCGGGTCGGCGGGCTCTGGGGCGGCCGGAGCGGCCAGGGTCGAGCACCACGACGGCCGCGACCACCGGCCCGGCCAGCGCGCCGCGCCCCGCCTCGTCGACGCCGGCGACCCTGACGCAGCCGAGGCGCCACAGGCGCTCCTCCAGCTGCCAGCCGGGGCTGGTCGCCTTGGGGACCGACTTGGGCACGGCCACGGTCTTGGCGGCGGTCTCGCGGCTCAGACCGCTCGGATCCCGACCTCGTCGGCGCCGGGTTCTGACGTGACGCGGTCGGGGATCGTGAAGTAGAAGGTGCTGCCGCGGCCGACCTTCGACTCGACCCAGATCCGCCCGCCGTGCTTCTCGACCGCCAGCTTGCAGAAGGTCAGGCCCATGCCGGTGTCGAAGCGGTCGTGAACCGTGTGGCGCGACTGCTCGAACGCGTTGAAGATGCGCTTCTGGTCGGCCTCGGGGATGCCCTCGCCGTCGTCGCGGACGCTGAGGACGAAGCCCTCCTCCTGGCGCCAGGCGCGGAAGTCGATGTAGCCGCCTCGGCGGGTGTGCTTGATCGCGTTGGCCATCAGGTTGGCGAGGACCCTGCGCAGCAGCTTCGGATCGCCGTAGACGACCTCGGCCTCTGGCCTGACCAGGAAGCCGAAGTTGCGGTCCTGCGGGCGGGCGCTGACGTCGCCGAGCGCCTCCTTGGCGAGCTCGGTGAGGCTGTTGATGACGTCGGGATGGTAGGGCATCTGGCCCTCCTTCATCCGCCTGACGTCGAGGATGTTGGCTGCCAGGTTGAGCAGGTGCTGCGACTCGCTGCGGGCCAGGCTCAGCAGGTCCTCCACGTCCGAGCCGCCGCCGTCGCCCCTCAGCATGCTGAGGCTGTGGTCCAAGAGCCCCATGACGCTGGAGATCGGGCTCTTGAGGTCGTGCACGAGCATGTGGATGAGGTCGTCCTTCATCCGCTCGCTCTCCTGGTACGCCTGCTCGAAGCGGCGCATCTGCTCGAGGGTCTCGCGGACCGCGCGCTCGTTGCGGCTGCGGGCGAGCATGCGCTGGAGGTGCGCCTTGACGACCCGCGGCTGGGTGGGCAGCACGACGTAGGCGTCGGCGCCGTTGCCGACGACGCCGGCCTGGAGCGCGCTGTCGCCAGGTCCCAGGTAGACGAGAGGCACCTCGGTCAGCTGCTTGCGTTGCCGCAGCAGCGCGACCAGGTCGAGGTTGGCCGGCGCGCGCTGCGCCAGCGCGTGCTCGAGCACGATCGCGTCAGGGACGTTGCCTTGCGTGTGGTACAGCAGCCGCTCGATGTCGGTGAAGACCTCGGAGCGGAGGTTCAGCTCGTCGGTGACGCCACGCAACCCCTCGCCACGCGCTTCGTTGGCTGTGGCGATGAGAACGTGGGGGGCAGCCGCGGCCATCGCCACATACTACCAGGGCGCCGCGCGTACTCCCTTGCTAGCATGCCTGTGGTGGATCTCGCATCGTTCATCGACAGCGTCACCGGCGTCCGGTTCGAGCAGCCGCTGGCCCTGCTGGCGCTCGCGGCCTGCTCGGTCCCGCTGCTGCTGGGTCCGCGCGGGGCCGCACGCTACCTGCGCGCCGCTGCGCTCGCCCTGCTGGTCCTGGCGCTGGCGCAGCCGGTGAGGGACGCCGCCGGCGGTCACGTGGCCGTCCTCGTCGACGTCTCCGCCAGCGTCGGCCAAGGCGCGCTCGACGCAGCGGCCGGTCTCGATCTCGGAGCGCTGCCGCGCGGCTCCGAGTACCTGATCTTCGCCGGCGACACCGCGCGGGTCGCCACCCTCCCCACCGCGGCTCCCGCGTTCGTGCGTACCGCCACGACCGATCTGGCGCGAGCGCTGCAGGTTGCGAGCGCCGGTGGCGCCGGACGCGTGCTGCTCGTCTCCGATGGGGCCGTCGCGCCGTCGTCGGTCTTGGCCGCGCTGCCCGCCGTCCCCGTCGACGTCTACCCGGTCGCGGGCGTGTCCGGGGTGCGGCTGAGCGAGCTGCTGGTGCCGAGCCAGGGGGCCCCCGGCCAGCTGATCGAGGCGGTGGCCGTGGTCGAGGCCGGCGTCTCCGCCAGCGTGACGCTCAGGCCCGTCGTGGGAGGCGTGGAGCTGAGCCCGATCGAGATGGACCTCAGCCCTGGGCTCAACGCCGTCCCGTTCACCTTCAGTGCGGGCGAGGGCGCCAGCGTCGGGATCAGCGTCAGCCTCGAGGCGAACGCCACCGTGGCCGGCGCCGACCGGTTGGCGACCGAGATCGGGGTCCGCGTGAGGCCTCCGGTGCTCGTCGTCGACGACCCGGCGCTGGCGGCCCTGCTCGAGGTCCAGGGGCTGGCGGTCCGCTCCGGCACCGCCGCCGACGTCGTCGCGCCGCTGCCCTACAGCGCGGTCGTCGTGCGCGGCTCCGCCGGCGACTTCACCCCCGGACAGCTGGAGATGCTCAGGGCGTTCGTCGAGAACGGCGGCGGCCTGATGATGACCGGCGGCCCCGAGAGCTTCGGCTTCGGCGCCTGGTACCGCACGCCGGTCGAGGACGTCCTGCCGGTCACCACCGACCTGCGCACCGAGGTGACCCTGCCGCTGGTGGCGCTGGTGATGGTCGTCGACCGCTCGCAGTCGATGGCCTCTGGCAACCCCTCGAAGATCGAGCTCGCCAAGGAGGGTGCGATCCAGGTCGTGGAGCTGGCGTACTTCGAGGACCTACTGGGGCTGATCGTGTTCTCCGACGCGGCGAGCACCTCGTGGGCGTTCGAGCTCAGGCCGGCGACCGAGCGCGGCAAGCGCGAGATGCTGCAGGCCATCCTCAACATCGGGACCGGAGGGGGCACGGTGCTCGAGCCCGCCTACCGCATGGCGATCGCGGCGCTCGAGTCGACCGAGGCAGCCGTGAAGCACATCATCGTGCTCTCGGACGGGCGGCTCTACGACGGGCAGGGGCCGTTCGACCCCAGCCGCCAGGCCGACTTCGGAGCCCTGGCGTCGGCCGCGCTGGCCTCGGACATCACCACGTCCACGATCGCCATCGGCGACGCCGCCGACTTCGAGCGCCTCAGCGCCATCGCGACCGCGGGCGGCGGGCGCTACTACGAGGCGCTCGACGCCGCCACCCTCCCTCGCATCTTCACCAACGAGGCGCTGACCGCCACGCGCGCGCTCCTGATCGACGAGCCGACGGCCCCGAGGGCGCGCCCGAACCAGCTCGTCGCCTTCCCCGAGTCGCTGCCGCCGGTCGACGCGTACGTCGCGACCGCGCTCAGGTCCGATGCGCAGGCTCTGCTGGTAGGTCGCGGGGACGAGCCGATCCTCGCGGTGCGCCGCGCCGGCCTCGGCCGCACCGCGGCGCTGACCACCGACCTCAACGCATGGGCCGGCGCCTTCGGAGCCTGGAGCGACCTCGGCGGCGCCCTCGGCACCCTGGCGCGCTGGCTGCAGTCGCTGCCGTCCAGCTACCAGGCGCAGGTGACGCGTGACGGCTCCGAGCTCGTCGTAGTCGTCGACGCGATCCGCGGCGGCGACTACGTCGACAACGAGCCCCTGCAGGCGCGCTTCGCCGGCCTCGCGGTGAGCCTCGACCAGGTCGCGCCGGGCCGCTACACCGGCCGCCTGCCGTACCTGGAGACGGGCGGCGACGAGGTCGTCGTCTCGAACGCCGGGGACGTGGTGGCTCGCGCCAGGATCGCCGGCGCCGACCCGGAGTTCGCCACCGGCGGCGGGCACGCGCTGCTGGAGACGATCGCCGAGAGGACCGGTGGCGAGGTGGTGACGCAGGGAGCCTACGAGCCGCGTCTGGTCACGCGCCGCAGCCCGCTGTGGCCGCTGCCCGTCGGCGTAGCGTTCGGCCTGTTCCTGGCCGAGCTCGCCTACAGGAGACTATTCGGAGGTGTCAGGGACGCGCGCGCCGCCTGAGCCAGGCTGGTCGACGTCGACCTTCAGCACCTCGCGCAGCACCGCTGTCGCGTAGGAGCCCTTGGGCAGCGAGAAGACCAGCCGCAGCGCTCCCGGCCCAGCCTCCGCCACGCTGGCATCGGTGAGCAGCAGCCGGCTGCTGCGGCGGTCTCCGCGACGCGAGCCGAACTGAGCCCAGCTCAGGCCGTACTCCGTCAGGGTCGCGAGCTCGAGCTCGCCGGCGCGAGCGCGGCTCAGCCGCACCTTCCTGCCGTGAAGCGGCAGCGTCGCGCTGATCTCGAGCCGCAGAGCCCTGGCGCTCTCCAGCTCCTCGTCGACGACCTCGAAGGTGCCGCCGGTGTCGTGCTTGCGCGCCCAATCGCCCTCGACGACCCGTTGGTAGAGCCCGAGACGTATGCGCTGCGCCAGCATGTGGTTGAAGAGCAGGGACTGCAGGGCCGACACGAAGAAGCGCCGCAGGCGGTGGCCGCCCGGCACGCTCTCGCCCCTGAGCGCGCGCAGGCCGTCGAGCGCGTTGCTGCCGAACCTGCCGAACCGCTGAGGGCCGAACCAGTTCGGCGCGCCGCTGCTGGCGAGAGCGGCGAGAACGGCTCCCGCCCTGCTTACGCCGCCGGCGTCGACGTCTCTGACCACCACCTCGAAGCGGTTGCCGCTCAGGTGCCCGATCGCCAGCTTGTTCTTGTGATAGGAGCGCTCCAGCACCCTGACGCCGGGCAGCTCTTCGAGCGCGCCGGCCGCCGCCGCCGCGCTGCGCGGCACGCTCAGCCACTGGACGGTGACGGCGGCCTTGTCCTTGAGCCCCGCCACGCCGATGGCGGTCTCGCTGACGCCCGCGCGCATCAGGGCGATGACCAGGTCGCGCGTGGTGAGCCCGCGCTTCTCGACCCTGAGGTAGAGGTGCGAGCCGGACCCCTGCGGCAGGTAGGCGGGCAGCTCCTCGACGAGGAAGTCCTCGGGCGAGGCGCGTACGGTGCCGCCCGCGCCGGGGAGCTCCGGCGTCACGTAGGGCAGGCTCGACCAGTCGAAGAGGAAGCGCTCTTCGCGCTCCACGTCTGCCGGCGCACCGCTTCCAGCCTCGCAGGACTGCGTGGCCTCGGCCGCGGTGCTCGGGTCGTGCTCCGGGTCGGTAAGGCCGCCCTGCGGCTCCTTCAAGCGCTGCCCCGGCGCGAGCGCGGCTTGCGCTCGAGCCTGCGAAGCATCAGGTCGCGGGCGAGGTCGAAGCGGGCCGTCAACGACGGCGCCTCCAGCAGCGGCTGCTTCGACGCCGCCGGCACGCGGATGTTGGCGCACACGAAGGACGCCTGGTAGAGCGGGTCTTGGGGCAGGTGCACGTCGATCTCGGCCGCGCTGTCGAGCTTGAACAGGGTCTTGGCGTAGTCGCGGAAGGTGTCGACGGCGTCCCAGGCGGCGATCGCCTCCGCGTTGGGATCGGAGCGCTCCACCGGCGCAGGGGTGCCGTCGGCGAAGAAGAGCGGGCGCGTGGCGCCACCGGCCTCGGCGACCTCGTCGACGCGGCTGACCGCCACCTCGCAGCGCTCCTGGCCGTGCACCAGCAGCTCGAAGCCGTCGTCGGCCTCCTCGATGCTCAAGACGTTGACCAGCGTGCCGTAGCGCGCGAGCCTGACGGGCGTGTCGCGGATGGCCGCCTCGCCCTCCGCCATCGCGACGATGAAGCGCTTGGGCTCCTGCGGCTGGGCGAGGACTAGCTTGACGAGCCGCTTGTACCGCTCCTCGCGTACGCTCACGGGGACCGTCATGCCCGGGAACACGACCACGTCTAGCGGGAAGATCGGGAGCTCAGACACGCCTTAACGCTACCAGCTACCCGCGTCGACCGATGACGCCTGGCTGCGGGAGCCTTAACCCCGGCTTCAGTCGGCGCCGCCGGGGCCGTTGGTACGCCCAGCCCGGGCCGGTCCCCAGCGCCGGCAGGACCTCAGCTCCGGCGGGATCTCAGCGCCGCGGGTCGAGGGCGTCGCGCAGAGCGTCGCCGACGAGGTTGAAGCCGAACACGACGAGCATGATCGCCAGGCCGGGGAACGTCGCGACGTGCGGCGCGACGGCCAGGTACTCGCGGCCTCGCGAGAGCATCAGCCCCCACTCCGGCTGCGGCGGCTGCGCGCCCAGGCCCAGGAAGCCGAGGCCGGCCGCGAACAGGATCGCCACGGCCATCTGCAGGCTCGACTGCACGATGATCGGAGCCAGCGTGTTGGGCAGCACGTGGCGGAACAGCGTCGACAGGCGCAGGCGGCCGAGGGCGCCGGCCGCCTCGACGTACTCGTGGTTCTTGACCGCCAGCACCGAGCCGCGGATCAGCCGCGCGTAGATCGGGATCGAGGCTATGCCGACCGCGATCATCAGGTTGACGAGGCCCGTGCCGAACGTCGCGATCAGCACGATGGCCAGGAGGATGCCTGGGAAGGCGAGCAGCGTGTCGATGACGCGTTGGACGAGGAGGTCGGTGGCTCCGCCGTAGAAGCCGCTGACGGCCCCGAGCGGCACCCCGATGCCGACCCCGATGGCCACCGAGATGAGGCCGATGAACATAGAGATCCAGGCGCCGTGAACGAGGCGCGAGAGGATGTCTCTCCCCTGCTCGTCGGTGCCGAGCAGGTGGAAGCGCACCGGCCCGTCGACGCCGTACAGGTGCCTGTCGCTCCTGATCAGGCCGCCGAACCACGACCAGCTGCTGCCCTTGACGAACAGCTTGACGGGGTACGCCTCCTCGCTATTGACCTGCAGCCCGGCTGAAGGCGAGCGCGTGACAGGGTGGACCCACAGGCCGAACTGGCCGTCGGGCCCGCGCCAGGTCACGCCGGTGCCAGGCGGCACGTAGCTGGCCCTCAGGTTCTGCTGGATCGCGGTGTAAGGGGCGATGAACGGCGCGAACAGCACGACGAGCAAGAAGGTGCAGATGATGCCGAAGCCCACCTTGGCCAGCGGGCTGCCGAACAGCCGGCGGCGCCAGCGCGGGCGCGCTCGTGGGCGCGCACCGGTGCGCGCGCCGCCGCCGCGTGCTCGGGCGCCCTCGCCCTCACTCATAGCGGATCCTGGGGTCGATGAAGCCGTACACGAGGTCGACGACGAGGTTGACAACCACGAACGAGACCGCGATCAGCAGGACGGCTCCCTGAACGACAGGGTAGTCGCGAGCGCGGATCGAGTCTACGAGCAGCCTGCCGATGCCCGGCCAGGTGAACACGGTCTCGGTGATGACCGCGCCCGCGAGCAGGGCACCGAACTGCAGGCCTATGACCGTTACCACCGGCACCAGTGCGTTACGCAGGGCGTGCTTGAGCACGACGCCCGACTCCTTCAGGCCCTTGGCGCGAGCCGTGCGCACCAGGTCCTGGTTGAGCACCTCGAGCATCGACGAACGGGTCATGCGGGCGATGATCGCCGTGCTCGACACGCCCAGGGTTATGGCAGGGAGCACGAGATGCGCAAGGCTCCCCCTGCCCGCCACCGGGAACCAGCCGAGCTGGACCGAGAAGATGAGGATGGCTAGCAGCCCGAACCAGAACACGGGCATCGAGACGCCCAGCAGCGCTACGGTCGTCACCGCGAAGTCGATCGGACCGTTGGGCCGTATGGCCGACAGCACGCCCGCCGGGATGCCTATCGCCAACGCCACCACGATGGCGCCGAGCGCGAGCTCGAGCGTGTTGGGGAAGTACGTCGCCAGGTCTTGGGTGACGAGACGCTCGGTCCGCGTGGAGCGCCCCAGGTCGCCCTGGACTATGCCGCCGATGAACCGCCCGAACTGCTCGAGCGGCGAGCGGTCGAGCCCGAAGCGGACGCGGATGCGCTCGATCGTGGCCGCATCTGCGAACTCGCCTGCCAGCAGCACGGCGGGATCGCCAGGCGCCAGGCGCACCATGGCGAAGACGATGATCAGCACCCCGAACAGCGTGGGGATAGCGACCAGGGCACGCCTGATCGTGTACTGAAGCACTAGTCACCTCAGAAGTCGAGTCAGATAGGTTCTGCTAACGCCCCACCGGGACCCGGCCAGCCACTCTTGGCTCGACGGCCGGGTCCCAGCGAGGACGGGACCTCATGCTCCTAGCGGTGTCGGCACCTCAGGTCGATGCCGGTGACGGTGCGCCCGCCGGTAGCGTCAGGTCGACGACTCAGCGCAGCGAGGCGTTGTTCGCCAGGAAGCGCTCGGTCGGGTGGATGACGAAGCCGCTGACCTCGTCACGCATGGCGACGACCTGGCTCTCGCTGTAGAGGAACAGCCAGGGGGCGTCGCTCCAGATCATCTCCATCGCGTCGGCGTAGAGCTGCTGGCGCACGGAGGCGTCGGGGTTGGTGCGGGCCTCGTCGAGCAGGGAGTCGACGACGCTGTTGTTGTAGAAGGCGCGGTTCGGGTTCGGCGCCTGGCTGCTGTGGAACAGCGCGTACAGACCGTAGTCGGAGTCGCCGGTCACGGTGCCCCAGCCGAGGAGGGCGACGGGGACGCGGGTGGACTCCGCCGGCTGCGCGGTGGCCTCGAGGTAGGCGGCCCACTCGATGCTGGTGATCTCGGCGGTGATGCCGACCTCGGCGAGCTGGCCCTGGATCGCCTGCGCGACCTGGATGTCCTGCGGGTAGCGCGCGGTAGGGCTCCACAGCTCGATCGTGAGGCCGTCGGCGAAGCCGGCCTCGGCGAGGAGCTGCCTGGCGCGCTCTGGGTCGTAGTCGTAAGGACCGACGGGCGTGTAGCCGAAGATGCCGGGAGCGACCGGAGCGTCACTGACGCGGGCGGCGCCGCCCATGACGAACTCGACGATCTCTTCCTTGTCGACCGCGTAGTTGATCGCCTGACGGACGCGGACGTCGTCGAACGGCGACATGAGGTGGTTGAAGAAGATGTAGATGGTGCGCAGGCCCGAGACGTTGTGGACCGTGACGTTCGGGTTGGCATCGATGCGGGCGACGTCCTGCGGCGGCACGCGGACCGCGACATGAGCCTGGCCGGTCTCGACCATCGCCATGCGCGTGGTGTCCTCTGGCACGTTGAGGAACGCGACGCCGCTGATGCCGGGCTGCTCGCCCCAGTAGCCGTCGTAGCGCTCGAGGTCGATGCGCTCGCCGCGCTGCCAGCTGGCGTACCTGAACGGACCGGTGCCGACGGCGTTGTCCTCGACGAACGCGCTGCGATCGTGCGCCACGACGTCGGGATGCACGATGGCCGTCGAGGTGTGGGTGAGGTGCGCGAGGAAGGGCGCGAACGTCGAGTTCAGGTGGAAGACGAGCGTGTGGTCGTCGACGACCTCGATGTCCTGGATCGTGTTGAGCAAGAAGGCGAAGGTGTAGGCGTTGGCCGGGTCGGTGAAGCGCTCCATGCTGAACTTCACGACCTCGGAGGTGAGCGGCGCGCCGTTGTGGAAGGTGACGCCTTCGCGCAGGGTGATCGTCCAGCTGGTGCCGTCGTCGGACATCGTCGCGCTGGTGGCCAGGTGCGGCACGATCTCGCCATCGGCGGTCAGCTCGAACAGCGTCTCGTAGATGTGGCTCAGCACGGTGGCCGTGGGTGAGTCGGTCGAGTTGTGGGGATCGAGCGTGACCGGATCGGTGCCTTGCGCGACGACCAGCGTCTGGCCGAACGCCGCCGCGCCGACTAGGGCCGCTGCCAGCACGGCCACCAGTACCCTCTTGAGACGAATCGACATCAAATTCTCCCTTCGGTTCCTGCCTGCAAGCTCAGCGCCGGGACGATAGTTCACCTGCGTCGCCGCCTGCCGACGCCGCGCGGTGGTCCGCCGCTGGTCTTATTCGAAAGATACTACGGCCCGCTACAGTGCGTGACGGATAGATGCAACTGCACCATAACCGTGTCTTCAGGTTGCGGTCGCGATTCCGAACACGATTCCAGCAAGCATGAGTGGTGACAGGATCAGGTTCGCGTTGAACACCTCGAGCGCCGCCTTCGCTCCCCTGCTGGCGAGGACGGCGAGCTGCCAGCCGAGCAGCCCGGCCATCGCGGCGACGGCCAGTGGGTAGGGCCAGCCCAGCCGGGTTGCGGCACCGGGCGGGTCGTAGCTGACCCACACCAGGACCAGGGCGGTCAGCGCCACGGCGTAGAGCAGCGCGGTCGCCGCCTTGGCGCCGCCGTCCGTGAACCGCGCCGGGATGCTGTTGATCCCCTCCGCCACGTCGAAGTCGCGGTCGAGCATGGCGTAGACGACGTCGAAGC